>NZ_JBQSXN010000009.1:0-62088 GCF_052378235.1 Psychrobacter sp. AOP3-A1-26 | reverse complement strand
TTGTATAAAGCCCAGCTCTTGCACTGCTTTTGCCTGCAGTCGCCCTTGATTGTCTTGCCCAACACTAAAAACAACCTCTTCACCAACATTAGGACGACGCTGAGATTTAAATTCGCTCACATGAAAAAACACCGTCTCGCCTGTTTCGGTTTCAATAAAGCCAAAACCCTTATCATCTTGCCACTTTTTCACCCGACCTTGTTGTTCATGTGCCATCGATATTATCGCTCTCTATTAGATTCGCTAAATATATTACACTATTTGCGTTACACTATTTAGGCTTACAACCTTTCTTAGATGGCTTATCATTTCTAACATCGTTCTCAACCCATTCCCGACTCCAGCAATAGGTGGCTACTATTATGACCGACTCCCAATTTATTACCCCTAATGAAGACGTACGTATCACACACGGCAGCCTTGTTAAGCTGCATTTTGAAGTATCGCTAGAAAATGGTACGGTGATTGACTCAACCTTTAACCGCGACGCTCCAGTGTCATTAACCATTGGCGACGAGAGCTTATTGCCTGGTTTTGAGCAAGTGTTGATGAACTTACGTGCTGGAGATACGCGTACGGCTCACCTTGAACCTGAGCAAGCATTTGGTGAGTGGAATCCTGACAATATTCAGCATTTTAGTCGCACCCAATTTGCATTGATTGCTGACAATCCTGAAATTGGCATGCTGGTTGAGTTTGAAGACAAAGGTAAAAACACCCTACCCGGTACGATTAGCGCCATCAAAGACGATGAGGTAGAAGTTGACTTCAACCATCCGCTTGCAGGTCAGTCGGTGTTATTTAAGGTCAAAGTATTTAAAGTCACCCCATCGGGCGTCACTGGTGTAAAGCTGATGTAAATACTAAAAACGGCTGACGATATAGTCGTTTCAAGATAAATTAGACAAAAAAAGGCTACTGGAAGTACTACAAATAATAGACTGAGTGAGCCTGACACCGTGGCCATTTTATATAGGATTGGCTATAGAATAAAAAAGGATAAATAGATGCAATATCAAACACTGCCACAACTCGATGAACAAGTCTCCAAAATCTGCTTGGGGACGATGACCTGGGGGCAGCAAAATAGCGAAAGCGATGCACACGCGCAGATGGATATGGCACTCAGCGAAGGGGTGAACTTTTGGGATACCGCTGAGATGTATCCGTCACCGCCAGATAAAGACAAGCAAGGCGATACCGAACGCTTTATGGGCACTTGGTTCCATAAGACCAAACAGCGCGACAAGGTTATTCTTGCCAGCAAAATGTCACCGATGGACTTTTTACGTGAGGGGCAAACGCGTTATACCGCTGAACAAATCAGCAGCGCCATCGATGGCAATCTTGAGCGTTTGCAAACCGATTATATCGATATCTATCAGCTGCATTGGCCTGAACGGCAAGCGAACTTCTTTAGTCAGCGCGGTTATAACGAAGCAATGGCAGCGCAGCCATTAGAGGATTTAACGCCTTTTTTGGAAACCATTCAAGCGTTAAATGATGAAATTAAAAAAGGTCGTATTCGTGCTTATGGCCTATCGAACGATACCGCGTGGGGACTGATGCGCTACTTATGGGAAGCTGACAAAAATGGTTTAATCGCGCCGATTACGGTGCAAAATCCCTACAGCTTACTTAACCGCCTCTATGAAGTTGCGATGGCAGAGATTGCCCACCGTGAAAATGTTGGTTTACTGGCTTATTCGCCGCTTGGTTTTGGTGTATTGTCTGGTAAATATCTCGATGGTCAACGACCAGCAGGGGCGCGCCTGACCAAATATGAGCGCTTTGCGCGTTATACCAATGAGCAAGCAAAGTCAGCCACCGCTCAATACGCCAAAATTGCCGCTGATGCCGGTTTGGATATGGCACAAATGGCATTGGCTTTTGTCAATTCGCGCTCGTTTGTCACCAGTAATATCATTGGCGCGAGCAGTACCGATCAGCTCCAATCCAATATCGATAGTATAAATTTAACCTTGAGCTCAGATGTATTAGCCGCTATCGAAGCAGTACATACCCAGCAACCAAACCCATCACCTTAGTTTGATACTTATTACCTATCAATAAATAGATGGTTAAAATCACTAGGTTAAAACTAAAAAAGGCGCAAATCGCAGTTATAAACCTAGCGATTTTCGCCTTTTTACTTAGTAACTTTTTATCTGAAACAGTATTATGCTTTAATTAATTTCGTTAATACGCGCTTATGTAGCTCAGCCAAACCTTCTTGCATACGTGTCTGCAATAGATCAGTCAGCTGACTTTTATTTAAGCCTTTGGGGTCTATCGGTGCCAGTGGCAAGACATAAGCGGTGACGTCTTTACTATCGAGCACCTTTTTTAAGCTATCTTTCATCGTTAGTTTACCATAATAAGGCAGTTCTTCACTTAGTGTGCCATCTTTATTGACATAAGCAATCACCAGCGGCCGTACAGGAACGTCAGCATCTATCGCCGCTTGTAACAAGGTACCATGAATACGCTTGATTCTTTTACCATCGGTAGTGGTCGCCTCAGGGAAGAATATGACCGAGAAACCTTTGGTTAAGAAGTTGGCAATTTGCGTCGCAACTGAGCCTGCATCACCGGAACCTCGCTCGATAAATACGGTGCCTGCTGCATGAGCCAATTTACCAAATACTGGCCATTCACCAATTTCAGCTTTGGATAAGAAAAAAGCAGGGCTCAGCGTACCCACTACCGGAATATCCATCCATGACACATGATTAGATACCCATAAACCATGATGTTGCTCTACTCGCTCGACTGCGATAACCTTTACGCCAAAAGAGCCTGCCATTTTGCGGCAAAAGGCTTGGATATAGCGTGGTAGTGTTTCGCGCGGCGGTTGTTTGAATGCTCCAATACGTTGGGCGGCACGCAGTCCGCCAGCGATGGTGGTGGTCATGCCAGCAATCTGTTTGCCGCGTCCCAATTGCTGTTTGAGTGAAAAGCCTGACTTAGATTGGCTCATCTGTGCCCCTCGTGGTTAAAAACTTATTGGTTAAAAAACTTATGATTATATATCGTAAACAAAGGCCATGAGTATAACAAAATTTATTAACTCAGTGACGATTTGTTCACTGAGTTATAATCTTAATGATTCTATATGGTCGAACAACGTTAAAAAAATATGCCGGGCTACTGCGATGTTTGCTTTTAATAATCACCTCTGTAACATAAAAGCATCGCTAATTGAGCGGATACGCTTTAATATCAAGCGATAAGACCACATATATATGGTCATATAAATGCTATTTCGACGTTTACTAAGGCGTTTACTCAATTGATAATAGCGATATATCTACTTTATTAAATAGGTGATACTCTTTGGATTATTTTGAAAGACATGAAGGTGGCGAACGCGCCATTATAGTACATTTAGACATCCACCAAATTCAAGACCCTGACGATCTTAGCGAGTTTGAACTATTGGCAGACTCAGCAGGCGCAGACCGCTTAGCACTGGTCACAGGCGCGCGCTCACGTCCCGACGCCAAATACTTCGTCGGTAGCGGTAAAGCAGAAGAGATCGCAGAATTGGTACGCGAACACGACGCTGACATTGTACTGTTTAACCACAGCTTATCGCCATCCCAAGAGCGAAATATCGAAGCTCTGGTAAAATGTCGCGTCCTTGATCGTACCGGCTTAATTTTAGATATTTTTGCTCAGCGTGCTCGCACCTACGAAGGTAAGCTACAAGTGGAGCTGGCACAGCTTAACCATCTATCGACTCGCTTGGTACGTGGTTGGACGCATTTAGAACGCCAAAAAGGCGGTATCGGTCTGCGTGGGCCGGGTGAAACTCAGCTTGAAACGGATCGTCGCTTATTACAGACGCGCGTCAATCAGCTAAAGAACAAACTAGAAAAGGTACGCCAAACGCGTGCCCAAGGTCGCGCACGTCGTCAAAAGTCAGACGTACCAACTATTTCGCTCGTCGGTTATACCAACGCGGGTAAATCCACTCTTTTCAATCGTTTGGTCGATGAAAACATCTACGCTGCGGACAAACTGTTTGCCACGCTTGATCCGACCTTACGTCGCCTAGACTGGCAAGGTGTTGGTCGCGTTGTTTTGGTTGATACCGTAGGTTTTGTACGTCATCTACCGCATGAGTTGGTAGAATCGTTTCATGCGACGTTAGAAGAGACACTAGAGGCGGATTTATTGTTGCACGTTATCGATTCTAGTAGCGAAGATATGCATGAGCAAATTCAAGCAGTCAAAGACGTGCTAGCTGAAATCGACAACGATGTGCCAGTGCTCAATATTTATAACAAAATTGATTTGACCGATGAGCCTGCGCATATTGGTTATGCTAGCGAAGGCCAACCCAATCGAGTGTATGTCTCCTCTCGCGAAAATCTAGGTATGGAGGAGCTATCGCTTGCCGTACAGCAGCTGCTGACTGGCGCACTGACGACGTTTGATTTGACCTTACCTTACAATGCTGGTCAATTTAAAAACACGTTATACGAGTTAGGCGTTATCTTAGAAGAAAGCTACGACGATAGCGGCCATGAATGCTTAACCATTCGTTTGCCAAGCGAAAGGCTCAAACAGCTACTTGGCCAAGCCAATCTAGAGCCTTCAGATGTCTTGCCACTGGCGCAAGCAACGTTACTAATGCCAGTACTTGAAGAGTTCGAAAAGCCTGATGAGGATGAGCAGCAGACAATGACCGAAGCCGAAGAAAAAGCCTTTGCGGAATTTGAAGCATTGAATTCGACAGCAGAAAAATCGCTCGATTCAGAAACCTAAATCATGTATTTAACGTACTTTATTTAATAGCTAAAGGACGATATCAAGCGATACCGTCCTTTTTTGTATGCTAAGGCGTGTCCTCAATTCAAGCGATTGTATCTAAATAGGCTAAAAATGGCAGCAAGCCCAATTATTCTATACACTTTATTAGTTTGCTGACTTTATATATAATCACTTTTATATGGCATTCGTGAGGATATATGCTCTCATCCTCCTATTTATACATGACGTGGCCAAAATTACTTATGAAGTCTACTCATTCCCCCAATATACCTCTATGGTTGGCGTTAATCTTAACCTTAGCCATGATTGTTTTTGTTCGTGAAGCCGCCGTTATTGTCTGTCAGTGGGCAGGTATCGAAAAAGCCGCCAATATCGTTGGGTTAATCGTGATGTTTATTATTTTGATCACGTGGCGACTGCTTAAAGGGCTACCCAACTGGCTCACTCAAGCCAGTAATACCTTATTGGTCGATAGCGGCTTTGCCTTTTTACCAGTCTCTGCAGGCGCAGGTTTGCTACTATTTGCGCTAGGTGATGAGTTGTGGGGGGCGATGCTGACCATGATTATCAGTACACTTATCCCACTTTGGGGTCTGGCGATTTTATCTAATCGCTGGTTAAATCGTGAAATAGACACTGACAGAGACAGCACTATCAACGAGCACAAGGGCCAGCTTTGAGCTGCGTGGTTAAAGGAATATGATGAGTTTTGATAGTATGTTTATGACCACCCTTGCTGCGATATTATTAACCTTAGTAGCACACGTGATAGCTCGCATACTGGCGCGCAAGCTCTCATGGTTGCCTATGGTGATTACTGCACTGGCTTTGGTGCTATTGTTTTTGTTTATTTTGCAATGGGATTACAATCATTATTATAGTGCGGCCAAACCGGTATTTGACCACCTGTTAGGCTACGTTACTGTACTGTTGGCTGTGCCATTGGCAGCCATGAACTTTAAAGGCTTGCCGGTCAAAAAACTGACGATGATTGTCATGCTGGCCAGTTTGGTTGGGGCGTTGCTACCGATGTCATTGGCGTATGTATTTTCACTCAGCCACGACACCATACTTGCTTTTGCTACTCGTTCGGTGACCACACCGATTGGGTTGAGTATCGCAGATTTAATTAAAGCACCTCTGGCTATGGCAAACCTAATTATTATTGTCTCAGGAATTATTGGTGGTACGTTGGCGCGCTTTATGTTTCGCGGTATCGATGATGATCGCGCCAAAGGGTTGGCGCTTGGCTTGGCCGCTCATGCATTTGGTACGGTAGAAGCCTGGCAAATCAGTCATACCGCTGGTCGTTATGCGGCATTTGGCTTGGCGGTGAATGGTCTAGTAACCGCCGTTTGGGTGCCTATCTTTATCACGGCGCTTTCCATTTAATCGTGTTTAATAAAACTTCTATTTAACTAAAACAAAGCTTTATTAGTAAACATAGTCGATACTGAATAAAATGAATACACCACACTATACTATACTATAGCTGATTCACTTTAAAACTGATACGAGTGCTACTGGAGTAAATTTTTCGCCGCCTCTGTCACGCCTGCGAACAGCAAGCAAGAAAAATTAGCACCAGTAGCACGGGATTATTGACGTGTCGATTTTATTTAGAACTGACTATAAGTGTCTCTTTTATATGGACCTGACTATAATAGCTCATTACCATTAAAATATTAGCAGTGATAAATAAGCTTAAAAAACAGTGGACTAAAGCATGATTCAATGCCCTTAAAAACGTTAGGGTATTGATTTTTTTACAAATTAATCGCGACTTTTGTATTTCGTTCGGATAATCACATGCGTTGAAAAGTTATTATATGTTATAGTAAGCAAGTATTATTTTTTGTATCTATTGTGAGTGGTTTTTAATTAAACGTAGTTTTGCTGGATTGATATATCAATGATGGCTGCAAACACGGCAACCGCTTAAACGCGCAAAATAATAGACCTATAAACAATATGTCTATAAACAGTGCGCCTATAGGCAAAGTAATTTGCTATGACTCGATAAAAAGTGATAACCCTATGATGAATGTTGCAACCTTAGTGACTCGCTGCTTGTCTCCTGTTTTACTCACCGCCGTTACTCTATCCAGTTTTTCTGTCACTGCCCAAGCGGGCAATATGTATATCTATAAAGACACAGGTGGCCAAGTCCTGCTGACCAATGTTAGTCCAAGTGGTAATTTCGATAAATTCACCAAAAAAGTGAAAGTAACCTACTACAAAGATTCTAAAATGTATGACGGTAGCAGCAATAACTACGGTAGCAGCGCTAGCAGCAATAGCGGAAGCCGCAACTCATACGACAGTTATATTCGTGCCTCTGCTGCGCGTCATGGCGTAGATCCTGCACTTATAAAGGCAATGATGCACACCGAGTCAGCCTTCAACCCTAATGCCCGCTCACCTGTCGGAGCGCAAGGCTTGATGCAGCTAATGCCGGCTACTGCACGCCGATTTAAAGTCAGTAATGCCTGGAATCCAGCCGAAAATATCGAAGGCTCTGCTAAATATATTGCATGGCTGATGAAGCGTTTTAATAACAATGTAGAATTTGCGATTGCAGGCTATAATGCGGGTGAAGGTAATGTCGATAAATATAACGGCATCCCTCCTTTTAAAGAAACCCGTAACTATGTCCAAAGAGTGATGAGCCGCTACCATAGCTTATATAAAAATGACGCCGGTCTTACTGAAACCAGTATGAATGCCAGTAACCAAACTGCCAATCCTAATACCAGTGGTGGCTTGCAAAACGTCAGTTACGCGACCAATAATAATACCAATAACCCCAGCTACGCCAACTCAGCCTATGCGGCATTACGCTAATATAAAAACCAGCAGTAATAGCCAAATACAAAAAGCCCGCTAATAATTAGCGGGCTTTTTGTATTTAAAAGATAAGCGATTAGCGCTATATCAAACAATCGACGTAGCACTCACTCTTTTAACATCTATACCATTCACAAAGATTAGAATCGCAAAGAAAATGAGTGCAAATACTATATCTTCAAGTACTATGTCTTATAGACTAAACAAGTTTGACACGGCCAATCTTAATTTTTGGGTTTGGTATTATTTGTTTGCCGCTTGGGTAGCAGCAACTTCAGCAGCAAAGTCTTCTTGCTTCTTCTCGATGCCTTCACCAACTTCTAGACGTTTGAAACCAAGTACTTTTACGCCTTCAGCTTTTAATACGTCACCAACTTTTTTATCGTTGTCCATCACGTATGGCTGACGTAGTAAAGTGACTTCGTCTAGGTATTTACGTAGGCCACCTTCGATCATTTTTTCAACGATATTGTCAGGCTTGCCAGACTCTTTTGCTTTGGCTTCGATGATGTCTTTTTCGCGTGCTAGTACGTCAGCAGCAACGTCTTCGTCATCGACAGCAACTGGGTTAAATGCAGCGATATGCATGGCAAGATTTTTGCCAGTTTCTGCATTACCGCCTTCAAAAGATACCACTACACCGATACGTAGGCCGTGACGGTATGAGGCAATATTAGCGCCCTCTAGCGTTTCAACACGGCGAACTTGGATGTTTTCACCGATTTTCTGTACCAATGATACGCGTGCTTCTTCAACCGTTTGACCATCGCCATACGGTAGCTCAGAGATAGCAGCGACATCAGTGACGTTGTTTTCTAGGGCAAGGTTAGCCACTTTTTCTGCAAATGCAGTGAAGCTGTCATCTTTTGCGACGAAGTCAGTTTGGCAGTTAACTTCTAACAAGAATGCTTTATTTTCGCCTTGAGCGATGATGATTGCGCCGTCAGCTGCGATGTTACCAGCTTTTTTAGCCGCTTTCGCTTGACCAGATTTACGTAGGTTATCAATGGCAGTTTCGACATCGCCGTTTGATTCTTCTAACGCTTTTTTACATTCCATCATGCCAAGACCAGTACGGTCACGCAATTCTTTTACCATTTTGGCAGATACTTTTACTTCTGACATAAGAGTTACCTTTTATTATGTATGGGGGTGCACGTGCACGATACTTATTTAGACGTATTTAAACGTGCTTAAATGCTGTTTAGCGTGTCAATAATAAGGCATGACGAGTAAAACTACATCATGCCTATTATGAGCTTATACGCTGTTAATAACTTTATATGGCTGCTAATAGGTTGACTATCAAGACATCCTTACAAAGTTAAACCTTATCGGTCAGCAATTTATTCTGCTGGAGTAGCCGCTTCTTCTGCTTTGGCTTCAGCTGGTGCTTCTTCAGTAGCAGCAGGCGCTTGCTCTGCAGCTTCTTGTGCTTGGTCAGCTTTGCCGCCAGCTTGAGTCTGTGCGTATTCTTTACCAGCGATAATCGCATCAGCCATAGAAGTTACGTACAAAGTCACCGCACGGATAGCATCATCGTTAGCTGGGATGATGTAATCAACGTCGTCAGGGCTAGAGTTGGTATCAACGATACCGATAACTGGGATACCTAGATTTTTGGCTTCTTTGATAGCAATTGCTTCGTGATCAACGTCTACAACGAAGATTGCGTCAGGTAGGCCGCCCATGTCTTTGATACCGCCCAATGAACGCTCAAGTTTTTCCATATCGCGAGTACGCTCTAACGCTTCACGCTTGGTAAGCTTAGCGAAAGTACCGTCTTCTGCTTGTTTCTCAAGCTCTTTTAGACGATTGATTGACTGGCGTAGTGTTTTCCAGTTAGTCAACATACCACCTAACCAGCGATGGTCAACGTATGGCATGCCAGCACGAGTCGCTTGCTCAGCGATGATGCCGCTTGCTGCGCGTTTGGTACCAACAAATAATACTTTGTTTTTCTTCGCAGCTAGGCCATTTACGTAAGTCAATGCTTCGTTAAACGCTTTTACGGTGTGCTCTAAGTTGATGATGTGAATCTTGTTACGCGCACCAAAGATGTATGGACCCATTTTTGGGTTCCAAAAACGTGTTTGGTGACCAAAGTGAGCGCCGGCTTGTAATAAGTCGCGCATTTCGATTTTGGTTGGATTGTTTGTAGCCATGTTAAATATCCTATTGGTTGGGTTATGCCTCCACATCACAAAAACTGCCTATCTAGCGACACGCATTTGCTTTGGATGCACGTGTATAAATACAACACATAGCCATTAAGCAAATTAATCAAGTCGCCAAACACCCAGCAATTTTTTGCCATGATGTGTGTGTCATTGGTTGATGGGTGGGTTTAAAAAAGTGAGCCATGATTTTAACTTAACAATACTAAATTATAAAAATAGCTGCGCTGTATTTTATCATATAACGCTTGGCGACTGCTAGTGCTATTATGCTGTTTGAGCGTATGATATGGTCAATCGACTATAAAAGAGGTAGATTCAAAATAGCGTTCTACTGGTATAAATTTTTCTGGCGTGCTGTGCCTGCGCAGACAGAGGCTGCAAAAAATTCATACCAGTCCCGCTGTATCGATTTTATACTGAACTCACTATATCAGTGATGGATTAAGCGATACAGATACCTATCACTGCCTTATAACCACGCCAGGTAAATGGTGTGACATAGCTTTGGCGGTCTTTGGGCAAATAAGACACGCTTGGCGCGCCCTCAACGATATGCGGCGGAGAGATAATAAACTCCGAGCCAAACTCAGTGCGCGCATTGCCAGAGATGGTATTTGCCATCTCACCCAACAAGTCTTTCATCATCGTCATTGATGAATCAGGCTCGCCCATTACTTTTATCACCTCTCGCAGCATCACACTTGGCGCACTCACATACACACAGCCTTCAAGAGGACCTGATATCTCGATGACACCACTAAAATCATAACCAACCGCACTCTTGTTATGATTTAAATAAGGGGTATCAATAGACACATCCGAGCCATCAATCTGCGCAAAAAACGCATTGATTGAGCTAAGAAACACACCTAGTTTTTCTACTTTAACCATAATATATTACTATCCATCTTTATTACGTGGCAGCAGTATTAATCCTGCAAACAGACCACAATCTCGCCTACTTGCGAATGCCAAGCGATGGGAATGATAAAAGAACGCTCATCGTTCGGCAACACGATACTTTGTGGCGCGCCTTTGAACACAAACGGTACAGAAATATGAAACTCTGAGCCAAATTCTTTACGTGCATTGCCTGCGATGGTATTTGCTACTTCACCGGCTAAATCGATATAATTCTCATCACTTTTATCGGTTTCACCCATGCTATCCAATATAGAGGACAGTAATTGACGGGTCGCCGAAAAATACACCACGCCTTTTTGTCCACCTGATATACCAATCACACCCGTATAATCATGAACTTTTGGCTGCTTGTTTTCCAACAAATAAGGGGTATCGGCAACGAGCTCTTCTCCGCCAAGCTGATTAAAATAATTGCTAATAATACTTAAAAAAATCTGTAGCTTTTGTTCTTTCATAATCACATCTACTTAAGTCGTTGAATGGTTTAGTCTTGCATCAACTCATGCAAAGATTCTACAAGCTCTTCTTCTGAAAAAGGCTTGCATAAAAATCCGCTGGCACCCAACGACAACGCTTCAATACCCGTAGCCTTATCAGACAACGCTGACACGACCAAAATACGGACTTCAGGGTCAATCGCAATGATCTTTTCAATACACTCAAGTCCGTCCATCTGCGGCATGGTCAAGTCCATGGTAATCACATCAGGACGATGAATATTGAACTTTTCAATAGCTTGAACCCCACTGGTTGCCGTAGCAACCAACATAAACTGCCCTGAATCATACGCGCGCTGAATACGGTTTCGGATGATATTTGAATCATCAACAATCATTAATTTGTACATAGCTTATCTATCTTCCTTAATTAAGCTGCAGGTAGCGTAACGACAAAACGTGTCATTTTTCCAAGTTCACTATTGACATTAAGCTTGCCATCATATTCTTTTACTTGTGCTTTGATGATATCGAGACCAACACCGCGTCCACCATCTTCATCCGCGTCGTTTCTGGTAGAGAATCCTGAGGTAAATAATTGCTTGAGCAACTCGCTTTGACTGAGCTGGCTGGCTTCTTCGCTACTGAAACGACCTCCTTGACTCAACTTAGTGCGGATGCTGTCATAGTCGATACCTTGACCATCATCTTGCACAATCAGCATCACGTTTGAACCATTATTTTGTACTTCTAAATTAATCGTTCCTATCGCAGCCTTGTCAGTCGAATGACGGATACTTGGCGCTTCAATACCATGCACCACAGCGTTACGTAATAACTGAATGCTAATCTCTTTGATTGGCTTGGCAAGACGATCTGGTATATGCACTTGGGTCAAAGTATGGCTCTTCAGCTCTAATTGCTTGCCTTGTCTTGCGGCGATGTCTTTTACGAACTCTTGATAAAAAGACAACCGATCATCGTTTGCATCATCGTCCAAATCAATATCTTGACCACCGTCAATCGCCATGTCAGCAACCGAGTTAGCACTTGACTGGCTTGAGGTTTGACGCTCAGCAACCACTGCTGTTGGAACGCTAGTATTTGCAATGTTGTCGTTTAACGCAGGCGCAGTTTGTGCTGGTATAGGTTTTGCGGTCGCAGGCGCTGAGCGGTTGATACGCTCGCCTAACGTGGCAATGGTATTTGATAAGCTTAACAAGTCATCCAAATGTACTGCTAGTGGCAAGAAATCATTGCCCGACAGCTGGCCTTGGTTTTGTAACGCATGCAGTTTGTCTTCCGCATCTGAGGCAATCTTGGTAAAACTGTGCAGTTTTAACGCAGACGCCTCACCTTTTAAGCTATGCATTTCGCGATAGATGGCTTTTAATTTGCCTTCAAGCTCGTATTGTGAGCTGCCAGGATTTTTTAAAATATTGTTCATTTTATCAATATGCATCTGAGTATTGCCAATAAACTCATTAATAATCTTTGGGTTTACATTCAAGATAGTAGTGAGCATCTCAATCTGCATATCATTTTGCGAGCGCTCTTTTTCTAGACGCTGCTCTAAATACACCGCATCTGACACATCGTGGACGTTGACCAAAATACGGGCAATGTCTTTGTTGTCATAAACACGTGAAAACTTAAAATCTAAGAAACGGTTATTCTGTGCTTTATCTCCAGAAGCATTGTGTAGCATCACTTTATGCAGGGGATTAAGAGAGTCCACCAGTTTTTCTTTGACTCGAGGGTTATAGAGCTGTTCAATAAACTGCTGTGTGGTCTTTAGGTCTTTATCAGAAATACGACCGCGCAACACATCGGTAAAGTTCTCTCCTACCAACCTATCCTCGCCGACAATATCGTTTAGTGCACGAGAATGCTGCTGACCAATATTCAAATCTTTATCTAGCAGAAATAGACCGGTATTGACCGTTTGCATAATTTCTTGGGTTTCGCGGCGCGCCGTTATCAACTCTTCATCAGAGGATTTCAATCTACGCACAAAATATAGTACGAATATGATGAAATATAAAATTGCGAATGAAATACCAAAAACTTGCAGATTCCGTAGGAACCCAGCACGCTGACCGTTCTCATTACCTAAACTATTACTAAGTGCGGTGGCATTATCATAAATACCTTGTGTACTCTCTCCAAACCTATCCTCTAAAGTACTTGCCGCTAAGACTGATTGTGAATCAACATAGCTGGTTGCTTCTTGTTTATAAGGCGTCCACAGATTTAAAGTGTTTTGTACATACTCAATCTGATCAGGCGCAACTGGAGGCTTATAAACATCTTCATCATCACGAATAGCAACATTACCGCCCTCACTAAGCGTAGTGATTTCTCTATCAAGCTCTTGCGTCAGTTGAGTTATTTTTGCCGCTTGCGACTGTAGCGCAGATGCAGGTTGCTGCTGTTGACGCATAATATTGAGTAAATATATCTCTTGGGTGAGCGTTGGAATATCACTTCGAAGGTCCGAGCTCAACGTAGTACCAGCTCGCAAATCACGAATCTTCAGTGAGTTATAAATACTAGTAACCAAAACACCTGACGTTAACAGTAAGAAGATAACGACTGAAACGACAATTGAGGTATAGCGGTTTTTAGAGATATCCAAATTTGAACGTGTAGAAGGTGCATCCACAATTAACTTCCTTGTTTAAATAGTGCATAAAATGAGATTAAAAATCTGAATGATTGATCGCTTTAATGTAGGGGCTGTATAGAATTCAGCTATGGAACTGACAGAGACTATTTTTTAGGAAATTCGACGCCAAAAATAGTAAGTTTAGTCATTCTAAGCGCGATAGTTTTGGCTAAGAAGTGGCAAAAAATAGTCCTGTTGCTTGACTGATGCTAAAATTGCCCCAGACAGTGTTGTAAATCTAGCTAAGGTCTCGACATTACCTTCGACTTACGCCTAGTCTGAAACAATTTTAGCAATCAGCAGTCCTAATAGCTGAATTCTATACAGCCCCTAGCCAAACATTTATGACATCTCTAAGCCTTAGTGTTATACAAGGCAACTGGCCATATAACCATTCAATCATCTATCCTTGAAGATTAGAGTAGGTCTAGGGCGTGTCCTACGTTTTTAGTGAAGAATTACTTTTAGCTTAAGCGTCTTTTATTAAAACCCATACCCTATCAATATCTTTTCCATAGGCACAGATATGTATTCACATAGAGGATATGTTGAAATTTCCAGATAAGTTTAGATAAGATTTTTATAAAACGTTGAATAAAAACAATCTTAGACAATATGATTTAGAAGAAATATTTTTTTATGAATGGTTGCTTAATTACAATTAAGTAAGGTTTTACACAGGTATATTGCTTTTTATTACACAAAATTACATTTTTAATCATACTAAAATGAACTTACGAATGCAACAATTTTATTTGACTTTTGTTATGGGTTAATTCTTATACTTCTTATAATACCATTTACAAAAATTAGAGTAGCAAGGAAAACGAGTACAAGTGCTACGCACTGTAGACTAAACGAGCTTGACAGGGCTAATCGTACTTTTTGGGTTTGGTATAAACATAAAAAAAGCATTTAGACGTATAATACGTGCTAAATGCTTTTTCGATATTTATTATAGCTAGCTAGAATTTATCTATTAACTACTCTGCCCGTTAATTATTCTGCATTATCAAGATTCAAGTTACGGTCGATTTGCCAAATCAAATAACAACCAAGGCTCATTAGGGAAAACATCGCGATACCCATTTTTAGGACTGGATTGACTGGGAATAAATTTAATAATAAACCCCCAAAGATACCCACTGAAAACATCAGCGATCCTTGTAAGGCACTGGCCATACCCGCACGGTGCTTTTGAAAGGCCAGTGCAATCGCTGAAGCGTTGGGCTGGGTCAAACCTAAGCCTGCGATACAAAAGAAAATACAGGCCAATACCAGTGGTAGCCACGCATCCGCACCAAGAACCATACCAATGACGAACAACACACCCGCAGAAATGACCTGCATCATCGCCCCAAAACGCAAAATACTCAAAATACGAAAACGATTGGTCAACCATTGGTTTAGCTGAGTGAGGCCCACAAAGCCCGCCGCATTCATGCCAAACAGCCAACCGAAATGTGTCGCTGATACGCCATAGGTATCCATGATTAATTCAGAGGCTGAGCTAATATAGACAAACATTGCGCCCATTAATAGCCCGCCACCAATCGCTGGATAGTTAAAAGTGGGGTCTTTTAACAAGTCCCAATATTGACTAAGGACTTCTTTGGCAGGGCGCGTATTACGGTTTTCTTCGCTAAGCGTTTCAAAAAAGAAAAACTTCGTGAGTAATAAATTAAGTGTACCAAAAGCGGCCAAAAACCAAAAAATAGAATGCCAGTTAAAAAACTGTAAAAACAGCGCACCAAGCGACGGGGCTAATATCGGCGCTAAGCCCATCACCAAAATCATAATAGAAAAGGCTTTGGCAGTTTGTTTGGCAGTCAGGCGATCTCGAATAGCGGCGCGAGTGACCACTGCACCCACACACGCACCCAGCGCTTGCATGGTTCGCCCGACAAACAATACATATTCATTATTTGTGGTCGCACAGACAATGGAAGCGACGACATATAGCGTCATGCCGATATATAAAGGCTTTACTCGGCCAACACGATCACTAAATGGCCCATAAAACAGTTGTCCAAAAACCAAACCAACAAAATAAGCAGGAACGGAGTTGGCCATAAATGCTGTTGAGACGCCAAAATCATCTGCCATCGATGGTAATGCTGGTAGATACATATCGATGGATAATGGCCCTACCGCTACGATAAGCCCAAGCATCATAATCCATGCAACAGGCAAATCAGCAGAGCGCACGCGATCAGCAGCAATCGGTTTATTGGGTAGGGAGGATTGTGGAGCAGACATATTTAGACCATTCTATAGAGTGATTATTTATTTTATTATTGATACGCTGTTTGTGTAATTTTACCTAAGAAATAATAATTTCTACAAACAATCATGCATACTTACGTCCAGTGACGCAAGCCGACCGTCTTATATCGTACTATCTGCTTGTAATTCAATAGACGTATGACGTTAATAAAACAAACTTTCACACCTAAAACAATCTATCAAGATAGGGCACACTTTTCTAACGGAACTGACGCTTACCAAACGCGGTACTGGCTTGCTTGGCTTTTCTAAGTGCCAGCTTACGGTTACGTCCGAGCATCATTTTCAGCTGCCAGACTTTTTCTTTGTATAAGGTAGTCGCAGGCTGATGATGCATGGCATTAATCACCCGTTTACTCGCCAGCACGGCATCGGGAGAGCGCTCGGCAAATTCAGCCGCAAGCTGCTGGGCTTGCTCAAGTGGCGTCTCACTACAATGACTGACGAGACCCAGCGCTTTACCGGCATCGCCATCGACCATGCGCGCACTCATTGCCAGCTCCTTTAGTACGTCTTCTCGGACCACGCCAAACGCTGATTGTGTTAAACCCATATCGGGCACTAAGCCCCACTTGGCTTCCATGATAGACAGCTGGCAATCAGGATGGCTGATACGCACATCGCAGGCGAGCGCCAATTGCAGCCCTGCACCAATACAGTGCCCTTCTAAAACGGCAATGACAGGCACTGGTAGATCACGCCACACCAGACAAACGCGTTGGAACGAACTCTGCCATGGCTTTACCAGCTCCCAAACCGCGAATGCTTGGTTTTTGGGATGGTTTAAATCGCCCAAATCGATACCCGCACAAAACGTCCCTTCCGCCCCATTGAGAATGACCGCTCGTATCGTTTTGTCTTTGCTAATGCGACCTGCTACTGCAATCAGCTCGTTCACTACTTTAAAGCTCATGGCGTTTTTTTTGTGTGGACGATTTAAGGTAACCGTTACTATATTGTCAGTCGCACTGACTTGTAAGGTTTCATACTGATAAGTGGCGATAGTATTCATAACAATCCTTATTAATGAGTAAAAAATGGCGCTGATAAGCATAGCGCTGATGGCAGTAATATTAACAGCCTTGTCCCTACGCTACCTTATCAATAACTGACTGCCACGATACGATTCACTCTTAATGTCATAAAATATCGGCTCTAAATCATCTTCCATGTCATGTCGTTTTCACTCAAACGGTGATAATTGAGCTGAGGATGAGCAGACAAATCTAGCGTCTGTAAGTTATTTAGCGCGGTTAACAATGCCTCATAATACGGCGCAAGCATGGCAAACTGTGCCGGTGTGGTGTGCTGTACATTCAACAAGCACTTATCTTCTAGATTTTGACTGGCCTGACGTAATTGCGGCACACCCGTGTAGCGACTGCCGCCCAATATACGGTGGGCAATTTGCGCCAGTGTGCTACGGTCACGGGCTTCCCACGCTTGGGTGAGTGCTTGTTTTTCATCATTGATAGTATCGAGCATCATAATGATCAGCTTGGCTGCCAGATCAGGTTTGTTCGCTGAACGAGTAAGGGCATCTTGCCAGTTCAAAATGTTCGTATTATCACCATCACTGACGCTTAGATGGCTGGTTTCTTGGTAATACATCTGTTGTGCAGTATTCGCTGCTGCTTGTTCACTACTCAAGCCATCTACAGGATTTTGTGAGGGATACAATAAGGGTGCTTGTCCCTGTTTATGCGAGCGTAAACTCTCATAGCGCGGCTGGGTTTCACGCGGTGTTTCGCGTCTATAATCTTCACGAGGCTGACTGTCTCGTAAATAATCATCACGGATTTTCTTTAATGATAACGGTCGAGTGATTTTTTGTTGATTGATCTTATTAGAAGCATTATTACGAATACTCTCATCACCTTTAATCATAGGATAAGTTATCGTAGAATCTGAAGGCCATGTCGAATACGCTTCAGCATTCACATCTTCAAAACCACCATTTACTGAGCTATCAAGTGGCGAGTCGCTTTCTGCTAAGTGGGTAGCCTGCAAACCCGTGCTATGTGCATGAGCATCAGAGGCTGTCGTCGTACGCCCAAGCCATTTCTGTAGCACTTGCAACAACTGAGGCTGACTAATGGGCTTGCCGACATAGTCATTAATACCACTAGCGATAAGTTTGTCTCGCTCATCAGCTAAACCATGTGCCGTCAACGCGATGATAGGAATATGGCTATCAGCATTTTCAATGCTACGGATTTGCCTAGCCGCCTCATGCCCTGACATACGTGGCATCTGAATATCCATAAATATTAAATCAATACTATTTTTGTCCTGAGTGCTATTTTTGTCTTCGATAGTCTCTTCAGTATAAAGCATATTATTCGATTTTTTATTTACTTCATCGCGGGTTTCAGCTTTAGAGATTTGAGTTTTATTCGACAGACTTTGTTTATCACTCTTCGTGGTTTTGATGTTTTTGGTTTGCTGTTTACTGATAATCTCTATGGCATCAAAACCGCTACTCGCGGTCATTACCTGAATACCAAGCTCGCTAAGCAAGGCATCAAGCACCAGCAGGTTAGGCAGATGGTCATCAACGGCTAGTACCGTTACCCCTTTCCAACGCGGTTCTTGCAAGTTTTTTGGCATACTACGATTTTGCGTATCGAGCATGGCGTAGAGCTGTCTTTTATCCAATGGCTCATACAATATATTGGCTTGATAACGGTTCAATAGTGCTTGGTCGGCAGCCACTTGATAGCCAAATACCGCAAGCTTGCCTTGATAATGTAGACGAATTTGTTTGAGTAGCGCCATCATATCGTCCTGGGTATCATCGTCAACGATGACCCAATCCCAATAGTTGCCGCGCTCTTTTAATGATTCAAGTACTCCTGGTAGCGAGTTGGCCTGAGTCAATTTAATCGGTAAATATTGCAAGCTGGCTTTAAGCACTTGAATAGACGCCGTATGATTAATCCATATCAAAACGTTAAATTCATCGGTATCACTCGCCAGCGGCGCCAATACTGGTAGCTCAATCGTCTGACCGGTGGCGGCTTCCAAAACATCCACGTGTGCTGGCATGCGAAACCAGAATGTGGCCCCTTGATTGGCGATGTTTTCTTGAGCATTATCATGAAAACCAATATCCCCGCCCATCAGACGGGTTAATTGCTTGGAGATGACCAAACCCAATCCTGTGCCGCCATATTGACGAGTGATTGATGGGTCACCTTGACTGAAGCTTTGAAACAGCATTTTTTGATCCGCCAAAGAGATGCCTTTGCCGCTATCTTGCACGCTAATCATCAAGTAATTGTCTCGGTAGTCATCCAAGCTGACGCGCACCACCACATCGCCGCTATCGGTGAATTTAATCGCATTACCCACGATATTGGTCAGTACTTGCTTGAGGCGCAGGGCATCGCCATTGATACGCATTGGCACATCGTTATAAAACAACACCGCCATGCGCAAACCCTTTTCTGCTGACACCGGTGAGAGCATATCGACCACGTCATAAATGGTGTCATAAAGGTCAAACTCATGGCGATCGAGTACCAGTTTACCCGCTTCAATCTTGGAAAAATCCAAGACATCATTTACCAACGCTAATAAATGTGCCGATGATTTACGTATGGTTTGCACATATAAATCTTGTTCGGGGTTTAGCTCGCCATGACGTGCAAGTAAGTTAATAAAGCCATCAATACTGTTCAGTGGTGTGCGCAGCTCGTGGCTGATATTGGCCAAAAATGCTGATTTGGCTTGGCTGGTTGAGATTGCCGCATCACGCGCATTTCTGATAGAGATGTTTTGCATCTCCATCTCATCAAAAGCCAAACGCAAATCATCTTCAGTTTGCTCAGCATGGTCTTTTAATTCTTGAAAGCTCCTATGCAGGCGACGCAGCGTTTTGACCAAATCTTGCTGTAATAAATTCAGCTCACCATTTGATTCAACCGGTACGGGCTGGTATAGATTGTCAACATGGGTACGTTGTAATTGCAGACGCAGCTCATAAATTGGTGCGATCCAGCGCTTTGAATAGATATTTAAGCTGAGCAAGAGAATTAAAATAGTGAACAAACCGGTAATCACCAATGCCATGGCAATACGGTAACGCGCAATATAAAGCGGCTCGTTGTCCATATCGACCAATAGCCACAACTTCTGCCCCTCAAACTCTCCCAATATACTGCCATAAGCCGTGCCGATAGCCGTTGGCTGCTGTGATAAGAAGCGCTCTTGTGCATCTATCGATGGCCACGCTTCATCCAATCCATAACCTACTGACGCGAGCACTTGGTTGTTTTCATTGATAATTGCGATACGCTGGACATGTTGCTCGGACTGCATGCGACCGAGTTTATCTTGGATTTCTTCAAGCTTACTTATGGCCGTTAACGCTGTTTTTGGTGTGCCTTCTGCCTCCCTCTCCTCTACAGTGACTTCGCTGTTTGCTTGCTGACGCTCTTGCTTTAAGAGCTCAGGAATCAGCTCGGCAACTGCTGGAGTGTAACGAATGAGCACCGCCTCCGCCAATACCTCTTGCTCTGAATTGCTGGCGCGCATGGTTTCATAAAAGACCAAAATACCACCGACCGCTGCCAACACACAAATTGGCAAAAACACCAATATGATGAGCTGACCATACGCACTGCTGGTATCGAAACGTTTTTTGTATGCCATGCTAGCTTTACTCTCTACTGGGGATTGGGCTATGTATAAATAACGGCGCTAATTGATGACAGCCCCTAAGTCTCTCAACTATTTTAACAGCATTTATAAATATAAATATCGTCATTACCAGGCGTTGCTGATGATTGAGCACCAGTCACAATATCAAATTCAGACGCAATACTAAATATGGCGGCTGCCCACTCATTTACCAAAATCTGTTGATGCCATCAGCGTAGCCAAAAACAAAATGATATAATGATGCAACTTTTTACTTGTCGTCAGATTCTTTTGCTTGCTACAAAAATAAAATGATAGTTAAAATATAAATAAGGATACCTTATGTCCGCTACAGACCTGTTAAACGCCAATTTCATCACTCAAGTCACCGCCCTCGCTGATTGCGTCGGTCAAACGCCGCTGGTCAAGTTACAGCGCCTGCCTGAACAAGAGCAACTGCTTAATGGTACCGCATTACTGGCCAAGCTTGAAGGCAATAATCCAGCAGGTTCTGTCAAGGACCGTCCAGCGTTTAATATGATTTATCAAGCCGAACAGCGCGGTGACATCAAGCCTGGTGACATGTTGATTGAGGCTACTAGCGGCAATACGGGCATTGCTTTGGCGATGGTCGCGGCGATGCGTGGTTATCCAATCACGCTACTGATGCCAACCAACTCAACCCAAGAGCGTAAAGATGCCATGATTGCCTATGGCGCGACGTTAATTGAGGTGGATGAAGGCATGGAAGCCGCCCGCGATTTGGCGCTGCAAATGCAGACCGATGGCAAAGGCATTGTCTTAGACCAATTTAACAATCCTGACAATAGCCAAGCGCATTACCTCACCACAGGGCCTGAGCTATGGGCACAAACTGAGGGCAAAATCACTCATTTTATTAGCTCAATGGGTACCACTGGCACTATTACCGGCGTGTCACGATACCTTAAAGAACAAAACCCTGATATCAAAGTTATCGGCTTGCAACCTGATGAAGAAGCGTCTATTGCCGGTATCCGCCGCTGGCCTGCTGCTTATATGCCAGGTATTTATGATGCGGATTTGGTCGACGAAGTCATGGATGTTGACCAGCATATCGCCGAAGTTTATATGCGCAAACTGGCACAAACGGAGGGCATATTCGCTGGTGTCTCTTCAGGCGCAGCAGCATGGGCAGCGGTGCAAGTGGCTAAAGAAAACCCTGATGCCGTCATTGCCTTTATTGTCTGTGATCGCGGTGATCGTTATTTATCGACCGGTTTGTACAATGTCGATGACAGCATAGAAAACGCAGACAATAAAGCACTGTAATCTCAAAAGCAGCAAGCTTATAAATACTCAGGATTAACTATGTCACAAGCCTTACCATCCGACCCTATATTGGTATTTGATATTGAGACCGTTGCCGATACAGATGCGGCACGTCGTATTTACCCGCAATTGGCTAAGCTTAATGATGCCGATACACTAAGCGCGTTGACGGCGCTACGCATACAGGAAGCGGGACACGACTTTATGCGTTTGCCGCTACAGCGTATCGTTTGTATTTCAGCCTTATATATAAAAGATGGCAAGTTTTCATTGTTTTCGTTGACCGCTGATAAGTTTAGCGAAAAAGACATTCTTGCTAAGTTCTTTCGGGCATTTAGTGACCTAGAAAAACTGCCACAGCTCATCAGTTGGAATGGCTCAGGCTTTGATATTCCTGTGCTGATATATCGTGCGATGCAATATGACCTGTCAGCGCCTTGGCTGTTCGAAGAAGGCGCGCGTATCAAAAATATGCGCTTTGATAACTACGTCAATCGCTTCCACACCCGTCACCTTGATTTGATGGACAGATTTAGCCAATACGGAGCCAGCCGCCGCGAAGCCATGGATGTGGTTGCCAGCTTATACGGTCTACCAGGCAAAACAGATGTCGACGGCAGCATGGTTGGTGATCTGTTTCATAATGGTGACTGGCAAACGCTGTCTATCTATTGTGAGTCTGACGTCATGAATACTTGGCTGATATATTTGCGTTGGTTGCGTTTAACTGGGCAGCTATCCTCAAAAGATTTTGATGCTTGGCAACAGCAAAGCTATGATTACTTAGCAAAATACACCCAAGCGGATGGCAGTGCTCGTCATCAGGCGTTTATTGCTGATTGGTCATCTGCATCCAACTCACAATCAGCAGGGTAGTGAACGTTTTGTTCCATCCTTGTTTTTTAGTATTTATCATTTAATTTATTAAGGCAGGTTTATGCAACCCACCGATTCAAAAACGTCTACAGCGTCTGATGCTACACCGCAAGTAAGCGATACCCAAACCATCACTGTTCCGCCTAATAAGAAAAAGTCTAAACCCTCATCAAAGACGCGTCGTCGTCTAAAAGACGCTGAGCCACTACCCTTTGCTATCGATGGCCTATCGCATGATGGTCGCGGCGTTGCGGTATACGGTAATGGTTTTGGTGTGGACGATGGTCACATCGAGGACAAACATGGCAAAAAAATCTTTGTCAGCTTTGCACTACCTGGTGAAAGCGCCCTAGTTAAAATTACCAATAGTCGTAGCAGCTTTGAAGAAGGCGATGCCATTAGCATCACTGCCAATCCAAATCCTGAGCGTGCCGTACCGCCCTGCCCGCACTTCGGTGTTTGCGGTGGCTGCAATCTACAGCATTGGCAGCCAGATGGCCAAATCAACTTTAAGCAATCTGTGTTGGCTGAAATGCTTATGCACCAAGCCAATGTGGCGCCTGATAACTGGTTAGCACCCGTGGTTGGCGATCGTCTTGGTTATCGTACCAAAGCTCGATTGGGTGTGCGTTATGTCACCAAAAAAGAAACCGCTTTGGTTGGATTTCGCGAGCGCTCAAGTAACTTTTTGGCAGAGCTCAATGAATGCCATATCTTGGACCCACGCATTGGCTTTGAGATTGAGAATTTAAAAGCGCTTATTAGCACGCTAGAAAGTCGTAACAAGATTGCCCAGCTTGAATTGGCCATGGGTGAAGAGATGCCAGAGCTACCCGATGGCAATCAGCCCGTGGCGCTTATCGTGCGAAATCTCGAGCCATTATCAGATGCTGATATTGATAAGCTAAAGACGTTCTTTGCGGCGCGTAACTGGCAGTTGTACTTGCAGTCTAAAGGTGCTGATACTATCCAGCGGATTGCTTTGACCGATGCTGATGATATGAGCCAGCAGTTTGGACGCCTGTATTATCAACTGCCAGAGTACGATTTGACATTTGAATTTATTCCTACCGATTTCACCCAGGTTAATCTGTCTGTGAATCGTCAAATGACCAAGCTTGCTTGTGATTTGTTGGATTTAAAAGCAGGTGAGCGAGTGCTGGATTTATTCAGTGGTTTGGGTAACTTTAGCTTACCGCTAGCGCGACTGGTTGGCGAAACAGGTTCGGTGGTTGGTGTTGAAGGCAGTGAAGCAATGACCGCACGCGCCGCAGACAATGCCCGCCGTAACGGTATTCATAACACCGAATTTTATAGCCAAGATTTGACCCACGACTGTACCGATGAACCTTGGGCCAACCAAGGCTTTGATGCATTATTAATCGATCCACCACGCTCTGGCGCATGGGAAATCATGCAGTATTTACCCAAATTCAACGCTGAGCGTATCGTTTACGTCTCTTGCAATCCAGCAACCCTCGCTCGTGATACCAAAGCATTATTAGAACAAGGCTATCGTTTGACGGATGCGGGCGTGATGGACATGTTCTGTCATACCGGTCATGTCGAATCAATCGCGCGCTTTGAAAAAATCGCCGTTTGATTCTTTACTTTCTCTCAAATTAACGGTTCAGAGTATTAAATAACCGTATTAAAAGCCGCTGACACTCAACCAAAACTTGAGTGTCAGCAGTAGCAATCAATGACGGCTATTTATTCTGATTAACTGTAGACATTACATAGCCTCGCTTGATTTGTTACTGCAACATGAGATAATAATATAAAATTTTACTATCTCTTTTTATTGTTTTTCATTAAGGAAATAGTGAGTATTTACACCCATAGCTTTATATATTTTACGCACGTTTTATAACTGCTAGAAATGGACTTTTTAGCAGTTATACTGTTTTATCGCTGGCACTTTATAGATCTTAAAAACAGATCTTAAAAAACATCAGTCTTGAACTATTTATGAATCTTGAATCATAAGTGTCCACATAATAGATAAAGTTATAATCAATTTAGAATGGCTAAGAGGAGTCGGCTATGGTAAAAATTCGTGAAGGATTACCGCTGGTAGATGGACAGACCACGCAAGCCGACAGTGCCACACTAGCGGCGCAGCTGGTCGCCAGTCAACGTTCCCATCAGTCTGCCAATAGCTATGCCCAAATTCCACTGGATATCAAACATCAATTGGCGACTCATAAGCTACACACTACTTTTGATCGCTCGGCGCACTATGCTTACCATAGTCATGACCCAAACCTTGAAAACGAATATCTAGACAATAAAATCCTCGATGAATCACCCATACTCTCGGAAAAAGAGTTTGAAGCGATTGATTTGGACCAGATAAATATTGATGTCCCTACTTGGTTAGATAACGTCGCCAAGCGGATTGGGCAAGAGTCTGTACCTAACCTGAGCGCTGCCTGTGAATTTATTCGCAGCCATATGAATACTAGCGAATCGGAGCGCTCAGGCGCTTACGTGACTGGTATTGGTATGACCGATATCTTAACTTACCTTTATCAAGATGAAGACGCGCTTGTCGCTGCCATGCTCTATCGTAGTGCGCGCAAATCAATCATAAGTCTGGCTGATATCGAAAAAAAATTCGGCACCGATATATCGACCCTAGTCAAAGATACCTTGGCAATGGGTAAGCTGTCTGAAATTATTGAGAGTAACAAACGCTTAGAAGATCATTTCGTCAATAACCAGCGTGACCAACTGTCCAATATCTATAGCATGCTCATTTCTGTCACTAACGATGTGCGCGTCGTGCTTATTAAGCTGGCTGAGCGTACCTTTGCCATGCGCGAATTAACCTTTTCTAACGAGGAGCGACAAAATCGCGTGGCACGTGAGGTCATGACCATTTATGCCCCATTAGCGCATCGATTGGGTATCGCCCAACTAAAATGGGAGCTTGAAGACTTAGCCTTTCGCTACCTTGCGCCTGAACGCTATAAAGAAATTGCTAAGCTACTATCGGAAAAACGCAGTGAACGCGAGTCCTATATTCAGCGCGTACAAGACAAACTTAACGACGCCTTGGCAGAAGCCGATATTGAAGGTGAAGTCTCAGGACGCGTTAAACATATTTATTCTATTTATCGAAAAATGAAGCAAAAAGGCTTGTCCTTTGATCAGCTTTACGACATTCGTGCTTTACGGGTTTTGGTCAATAATCCTTCGGATTGCTATCATGTTTTGGGCTTGGTACACGGTCTATGGCGTTATATTCCTGAGCAGTTCGATGATTATATTACCAACCCAAAATCTAACGGCTATCGCTCGCTGCATACCGCGGTCATTGCTGAAAACAAATCGCTTGAGGTGCAAATTCGCACTCAAGAAATGCATTTTGAGGCTGAGCTTGGCATGTGCGCCCATGTCAATTACAAAGAAGGCCTAAAAAATAAGAGAGACAACTACCTAAACCAAAGAATCAGCTCATTACGTCAGCTATTGTCTATCAATAACGAAACACGCAATCAACCGCGCTCAACATTATTAACTGGTGAAGAGCTAGAAGAATTAGAGTTTGATGAAGAAGACCAAGTGGTTGATTTCGATGAGCTCGAGCGCATTTATATTTTTAGCCGTGATGGCGATATTACTGAGCTACCAAAGGGCGCGACTGTTCTTGATTTTGCCTATTATGTCCATACCCAAGTTGGTAACCGCGCGCAAGCTGCTCGGGTCAATCAACGCTATGTACCGTTGACCTACCAGCTCAAAACGGGTGAGCAAGTCGAAATTATCACTAAGGCATCACGTGAGCCCAACCGCGATTGGCTGGTTGCATCACTGGGTTATATTCACACCAACCGCGCACGCTCAAAACTGCGTCAATGGTTTAATAAACAAGACCGCGACAAGAACATTGAAATAGGTCGACAGATGCTCAGCAAAGAGCTTGAGCGTTTATCAGTGCACCCCAATAGCATCGATTTAAATGACTATACGCAGCATTTTAATGTCAATAATACCGATGATATTGTTGTGGGCTTGGTCACGGGCGATATTGGTCTTAACCAGCTTACCAGCCATATTTCTCGGCAACTGCATTTAGAACCTGAGAAAACTGAAGAAGATTTTACTCCTAGTATTAACACCAGGGATTCTGGAAAGCTTGACGCCTACAAAATCCATATCGATGGCTTGGATAATATCGAGATTGGTTTAGCAGGCTGCTGCCATCCTGTACACGGTGAGCCAATTTCTGGCTATATCACTTTATCACGTGGCGTTAGCGTACATAATCGCGGCTGCCCAGAATATTTGCGTTTAATTGAACGTGATCCTGAACGCGAAATTGATGCTGCTTGGAAAGTTAAATCAGGTCGCTATCAACCGGTTGACATCCATGTAGAGGCATACGACAGACGCGGGCTACTGCGCGACTTGACCCAAATTATTGATAACGAAAACGTCAATATTCGTCAAGTTGAAACGCTGAGTAACGATGATAATATTGCCTTTTTAAAGTTTCATATTGAAGTTTCAGGGCTGGCACATTTATCCAAGCTATTGGCTAAACTCGAACAGCAGCATGGCATCTTACATGCTCGCCGTGCTGTCGCTTGATTAAAATAATTCGCATTTTTCAAAAACGCCTTTCATTCATAATAGAGTTTTCATAAAAAACACCATGCCTGAATTACCTGAAGTAGAAACAACCAAGACCAGCCTTGAGCCATTATTAGGCCAACAAGTGGCCAATGTAAAAGTATTCCAACCCAAATTACGTTGGTCGATGCCAGATGATTTAAATAGTCTCGTTGGTTACACTTTAGAGAGTGTCAAGCGGCGAGCAAAGTACTTAATACTTAATTTTTTACCAGCAATGGGCGGTAATACCGACTCTTCTAAGCATTTACAGCCAAAACAACTCTTGGTTCATTTAGGTATGTCAGGGAGCTTACAACAGCACAATTACAGTACTGATAAACGCAAACATGATCATTTGGTTATGAGCTTCACTGATGCTGATAATACGAAGACCCAGCTACATTATTATGATCCTAGGCGCTTTGGATCAGTCTTATGGCTTGAAGAATACGGTGATAAACTATTGGGTCATTTAGGACCTGAGCCGTTATCAAAGGAGTTTACTGCTGATTACTTATATCATTTAATCCAGCGTAGCAATAACTCCAATCAAACGCCTGATGACCCTTTAGCCAATAAAGCCAGCACCCGAAAAGCTACCGTCAATAAAACCACTACCAATAAGCAGCCTATCAAACGTGCCATAAAGTCTGTGATTATGGAACAGCAAGTGGTGGTCGGCGTCGGCAATATTTACGCGACTGAAAGCTTATATCTTTCAGGCATTCACCCCGCCACTCCAGCCAATGACGTCTCATATGAGAAAATAGTCATACTGGTCGCTCATATCAAAACTATTTTACAAAAGGCGATAAAACTTGGTGGTTCGACGCTACGTGACTTCACAGTGGCCAGTGGTCAAACAGGCTATTTTCAACAGACGTTGAACGTGTATGGTAGACAAGGAGAAGCTTGTCCACATTGTGATACGGTACTCGATAATATCAAGCTTACTGGAAGAGCCAGTGTTTATTGCCCTAGTTGTCAGCCAATAATCTAAAAACCTTTTTATTTTAGACAATTGCTAGTTACTTTACCTTAGACGCCCTATTCTGGGCGTTCAGCCTCCTGACATACCAGAAAAACAATTGTTCCTAAATATCTTGCATTTTTGTGCTTCAATACACATATTGCACGCATTTTTATTGCTTATTAACGCACATCTTGCTTTAATGGTGCTAGCACTTACATAAATAGTGCATACTGTTTATGTATCTGTAATATTCGCCCTACCTATCGTTGCCGCATTGCTTATATAGAGAAATTATCTCTATGTTGGAGATAGCAACAGCCAGTAATCATACCAATTATGAATTTTAGGATACCGTTATGACTGTTAAAGCCAAGAACCAACGTACAGTTAAGCAAAGCACAGTTAAACAAAGTGTTTTTACTGTTGCCGTAAGCTTAGGTTTGATGGCTGCTAGCATGCAGCCTGCCTTGGCAGCGATAGAGATTGATGAAGCTGACTTTGGACCTTCTTACGACACGATGGTGGTTGATACCGTGGTTGGTAAGCCTTTACAACTGGTCAGCGCCGTTGCGGGTACTGCAGCTTATATCGTTAGTTTGCCCTTTTCACTGATCGGTGGTAATGCAGATCAAGCTCAGCAAAAGCTGTTCGTTGAACCTTGGGACGCAATGGGCCGCTGCTTAGGTTGTACCGTTGCTGAAGATAACTATTATAAATCTCAAGTTGTTGATAATAATGTAGTGCGCATTGTCGTCGACCAACCCTCGGAGATTTTGATCAATACCAACGACTATGTGGTCGTCACACCTTAAACGTTACTCACTCCATAGGTGTGATATTTAGAAAAATTAAGTAACATACATCTATTAAAGACAAAAACTTATCAATCGACAATAAAAAAGGCTAACTTTGCGTTAGCCTTTTTTATTGCTTTAATTTGGTTAAACCAAACTATTAAGCACCTTTCTTACCACGACCATGACGCTTACGCTCACTTTCAGTCAAATAACGCTTACGTAGACGAATTGCTTTTGGCGTTACTTCAACCAACTCATCATCTTGAATAAATTCAAGTGCTTGCTCAAGCGTGAACTTAACTGCTGGAGTCAGCGTTAACGCTTCATCCGTACCACTAGCACGGACGTTGGTTAGCTGCTTAGCCGTTGTTGGGTTAACCGCCATGTCGTCGTTACGTGAGTTAAGACCGACGATCATACCTTCGTATACTTCGAGCTGTGGTTCAGCAAATAACTTACCGCGCTTCTGTAAGTTAAACAGTGCAAAGCCTAGGCAAACACCTTTTGCCATAGAAACCAATACACCATTGGTTCGGCCGCCAACGTCACCAATTTTCTGTGGGCCATAATGTGAGAAACTTGAGGTCATGATACCCGTACCTGAAGTCAATGTTAGGAACTCAGAGCGGAAGCCAATCAAACCACGGGCTGGTATAGTCGCTTCAATACGCATACGACCTTTACCATCAAGCTCCATATTGGTCATCTCACCTTTACGTAGACCAACCTGCTCCATGATAGAACCTTGATGCTCATCTTCAATATCGAAGACGACATTTTCATACGGTTCTTGTAGTTTACCGTCAATTTCTTTAACGATAACTTCTGGGCCTGAAACACCCATCTCAAAGCCTTCACGGCGCATGTTTTCGATAAGTACAGATAGATGAAGCTCACCACGACCCGATACTTTAAATTTATCTGGAGACTCAGTGTCTTCTACACGTAATGCCACGTTGTGAATCAATTCACGCTCAAGACGCTCACGAATGTTACGCGAGGTCACAAACTTACCATCACGACCAGCAAAAGGTGAGTTATTCACTTGAAAGTTCATAGATACTGTTGGTTCATCAACCGTTAGCGCTGGCAATGCTTCAACATGATTGGGATCACAAATAGTATCAGAGATATTAAGAGAATCAATACCAGTAATACAGATGATATCACCTGCTTGTGCATCCTCTACGTCGATACGATCTAAACCGTGATAGCCCATAATTTTTAAAATACGACCATTACGAGTATTGCCGTTCTTATCAACGACCGTCACTTGAGTATTGGTTTTAACTTTACCACGCTGGATACGACCGATACCAATCACGCCCACAAAGCTATTGTAGTCAAGGCTAGAGATTTGCATACGGAATGGAGCATCAGCATCAACTTGCGGAGGCTGAACCACATCAACGATAGTTTTGAAAAGCGGTGTCATATCATCCGCTAAATTATCAGCTTCTAAACCTGCAATGCCGTTCAATGCTGAGGCATAAACAACGGGGAAATCTAGTTGCTCGTCGGTTGCACCTAGATTGTCAAACAGATCAAAGATTTGATCCATTACCCAATCAGGGCGTGAACCTGGACGGTCAATTTTGTTAATAACAACAATCGGCTTTAGACCTTGCTCGAACGCTTTCTGAGTCACGAAACGAGTTTGAGGCATTGGACCATCAACACCGTCTACTACTAGTAGTACGCAGTCAACCATTGACATAACACGTTCAACCTCACCACCAAAGTCGGCGTGACCTGGAGTGTCGACAATGTTGATACGGTATTCAGTTTCGTCAGTAGTATCTGTCCAGCGGATGGCTGTGTTTTTAGCCAAAATAGTAATACCACGCTCTTGCTCAATATCACCTGAATCCATCGCACGTTCAGCAATGTTTGCACGGTCGTCAAAAGTACCAGATTGATGTAATAATTTATCAACCAAAGTTGTTTTACCGTGGTCAACGTGGGCAATAATTGCAATGTTACGCAGGTGTTTGATATCGTTCGCCATATAAAATGCTCGTTTCGTCTTAAGAAAATGCAGTAGCATTAAGCACCGCTGGATAAACTTTTATCTTCAATCAGGTAGATATTAAATACTTACTTTTAGGCGACTACACAATAGGTGCTGTCGTTTAATTATTTTCAGTATAATCAAACATCTACGCTGATAAATTCATCATACAGATAGCTATGCTAATGTACATTCTGTCAATTTACAGAATGTTTGGGCAGCTAGTATAACATTATTGCTTGATAAATTTATGCAATAACTCACCTTTCTCAATACATAAATAAAAAAAAGCCACCCAATGGGCAGCTTTTTTTGTAACTATATATTTAAAATTATAACTAATGAGCGGTTATTTACTCAACAACCATATCTTTAGTTTGTTCAACAGTCATTGTTTTGTCACCAGTGATGATGGCATAAACACGACGGTTCATAGCGCGACCTTCTTCAGTATCGTTTGGCGCGATTGGGTTGTCATAACCATAACCAACAGTTGATAGACGGTTTGGAGCGATACCGAATTCATTAGTTAGCATAGATTTAACAGCAACGGCACGAGCTTCAGATAGGCGTTGGTTATAACGTGCTGAAGGACCAGTTTTAGAAGCATGACCTTCTACACGTGCTGTAGAGTTTGGATACTCACGCATCTTCTCTGCTACTTTAGCGATTTCTGGTTTGTATTGGTTTTTGATAGCTGATTTATCGTTATCAAAGAATACACGTAGTTCCATTTTCAGCTCATCAGTAATATCTACTGGTACTGGGCAACCGCGCTCATCAACTACAACGTTCATAGGAGTGCCTGGGCATGCATCGATGCTATCAGGTACGCCATCACCGTCAGAATCAAGATCAGATTCCACAACCACTACTGGCGTATCATCAACCATTGGCTCTGCAACTGGTGGTACAGCTACCGTAGGCGCTAAATGACCACCAAGTACAACTTCTAGGCCGGCCAACGCCATGCCTTCCCACCAGTTGTTATCGAAGTTATGAATCGCACGAGCTTCACCACGTAGGCTTAGCGCGTCGTTGATGCGATACATAGCACCTAAACCTAGGTTACCGATAGTATCGGTTGTTTCTGATACTTCAGTACCAGCAGCTATTTCAGTACCAGCTGGAATGCCTTGTAACGCACCCGTGGTTTTATATGATTCTTGGTTCTCTACTTTGATTTTAGACTGACCAGCACCAACCAATACATATGGTTTGAATGCGTTATCAGTATAACCAGTGAATTCTTCCGTACCGATCAAGAAGTTACCAGAAATCATGGTTTGTTCGACGTCAAAGCGGTTAACGCCTGCATCAGCAGAATCTTCAGAAGCTTCGCCATTCGCGCTAGATACACCGTACTCTACTTGAAACTGAGTAGAAGGAGTTAGCTCGATACCTAATGCAGCACCAGTATATAGGCTACTTTCTTTGGCTACGCCACCATTGTTGTTACCACGAGTACCATCACCGATAACATCGCCATTGGCGTTTTCATAAAGGTTTTTACCAGTAGCAAGAAGATCACGTTGATCATCATGAGCTTCACCAGTGTAATGATAACCTAGTAATAATGGGCTGATAGTTACACCAGCATTAGCTGCTAAAGGTGCAGCCGCTACAGCAACAATAGCTAGAGCAATTTTATTCAATTTCATGGACTTCCTCCAAAGGATAATTTTAGTGATGCATTAAGCAAAACCGCTTCTCAAGATGTTCTAAAATAGACATCTTTTACGAATTTGTAAGTGACAAAGCAAAACCAATTAAGGAGTAGCTTAGCGATTATCAATTCAGTTTACAACTTTTTTCGTTAACGAGCTACACATTATTACACGATACTGTCGTAACTAAAACACAATAATCCGCTTAAGTTACCTAGAACTAACACACCTTACGATTTTTATCTTTTGTATGTCAGTTCACAATAGATAGTCAGCCGAGCAATACCTACTGTCTGGACATATTTTAATACATTTAGACATTTTTCTCTATTACTAAAACCTGTCATTCACTAATTGAAACATTTTTTGACAGTAGACATATATTCTGTTTATATTGTATCAGTCAACATTATTTCATACATTACAAAGATAACTGTTGTTACAATTTATCTGTCGCTAGCCAACTTACTCATCATAGGCAATAAGACCTCATGACACTTCTTTATAAGATATTGTTAAGTTATGAAAGGCTATCTAAATTTTCTTTATTCACCCTAACTTTGGTTAGGAATGAGTTCGCGAACAGTAGTAGATCGAGTGTTTATGGTTTTTGGTTCTACTTCCAATGGCTTAGGACACCTAACTCTAGGAAAGAAAAAAGAATACAGATAAGGACTCTTGGGCATAGAGGCAGACAAGGTTTTACGTTGGTTGAACTCATAGTTACTGTCGCTGTATTGGCCATCATAGCAAGTATCGCTACTCCGGCAATTCTAAATCAGTTAGCAAGTATGGAAGCTAAGCGCATCAAAAACCAACTAGAAAGCGCTCTACGTTTAGCAAAAGCAGAAAGTCTTATTAGACGCCAAAACGTGTTGGTTTGTCTATCTAATGCTGCTGGTCGTTGCGATAGAGACAGTGATAAAATACTTTTATTATTTATAGACAGTAATGGTAATAATCACTTTGATGCTCAGGTAGATTTTTTGCTGAGCCAGCAAACTTTAAACTTAAAATACGGCAAGCTGAAATTGCGAGTAGGAAACGAGCGTCATTACACTAAGTTTTGGGGTAATAGTGGCACACCTCGAGGGCATTTTGGCCATATCAAATACTGCCCGATCGCTACTTATAGTCAAGCCATGTATCAAATCTCATTCAACCAGACAGGCATTATTAAACAGAAACTTAATGAAGACCACCCTACCGAGTGTAATAAATAATGCGACGAGTAATAAGGCCTGCCCGAATGCTTAAAATATCGTCAGTTCGATGTAAAAAAGATACCGTGCGACTGGTATTAATTTTTTGCAGCCTCTGTCAGCGTAGACACCGCAAGCAAGAAAAATTAATACCCGTCACGCGTCAAAGAAAATGTATCTTAATTTAGGGGCTGTATAGAATGTATAAAACATAGCTTAAGGTTTTTTGTGCATCGCTTCTTTCATCATAATAACCGCCTGCTCTAACCCTACGAATACAGCATCGGCAATGAGTGCGTGGCCAATGTTTAACTCATAAATGCCTTCAATCTGTGCAATAGCATTGACATTATCACGGGTTAAGCCATGTCCTGCATTAATCAAAAGTTCGCTATTGGTACGTTGCGCAGTAGCAATCGCATGTTTGATGCGTTTTAGCTCGGCACCTTGTGCCGCTCTATTGTCCGCTAAACCTGCTTCAGCGTAAGCACCCGTATGCAGTTCAATGGCATCAGCACCGCAATCTATGGCCGCAGAAACCTGCTTGTCTTCTGGATCAATAAATAAAGAGACCTTAATGCCTGCAGCCTGTAACTTGCTAATATAATCGGTCAGCCAAGCAACTTGTCCTGCGACATCAAGCCCACCTTCTGTCGTTAGCTCTGCGCGTTTTTCGGGGACTAAACATACCCAAAATGGTTTAACTTCGCAGGCAATCACTAGCATCTCAGTCGTCGCTGCCATCTCTAGATTCATTCTAGTCGTCAACTGCCCTGCTATCTCATAGACATCTGAGTCTTGAATATGACGACGGTCCTCACGCAAATGGATAGTGATACCATCGGCACCTGCACGCTCGCACAATAAAGCGGCCTCTAACGGACTGGGATAAATCACCCCACGTGCTTGACGTAAAGTTGCCACGTGATCAATATTCACGCCTAACAAAGGGGTTTGAGAAGTATTTTTAGATGAAGCGAATGAAGAGGTGGTCATAATAAATCCTTTTGATAACAAAACCTATATTTAAAAACAAGCATCCCAGCAGCACTATATTCTTTTAAAAGTGAATCAACTATAACTATAATTTGTCTTTTTTGAAGTAGCTCAACTATAGTGAAGCTATTAGCAAATAACAATTCTATTATTGATAGCGCTGTTGCTGCTGCCATAACAGACGACTTTGTAATGGTTGATAATCAAGTAGATGGTCTATCAGCTGCCGATGAATCCTTGACCAATTATTCAGTGTGGTTTCAGCAATACCCAATTTTGCCATCTCAATAATATCCGCACCTACAAAAAGGCTTTGTCCAGTAGCACTTTCTACATGCTCAGACGGCATATTATTCTGAGAAGTAGGCATAGAGACAGCAACCAAACCCACATCAGGTAAAAAACGATACACACAATCAGCTTCAATGCCATCCTGCATACTGTCATGAGCTAGCGCTAAGGTAAAACCCAACTCGCTAAATAAGTGCTGTTCAAACTGGCGCAAACACAGACGCAATTGATTGGCGCTTAAAGGCTGTCTAAGCTGAATCAGACTTTCTTTATAATGCTGCCACAATACTGGCATCGGGTCTTCAGTAGGTAGGAGACGCCACAGTATTTCATTTAAATACAATGCCGAGTATTGATGTTGGCCCGTGATGTTTTCGTAAGGAGCTGACTCTAGATAAGGCACTGGCTGTAGCAAAGTAGCAGCGTCTTTTGCGGCGCCTGTCTCAATAATATTTTGTGAGGCAATATTAATTTGACTAAAAGTCTTTAAATCACGTTTACCAGTGGCGAAGAGTTGCAATGGCATAAATAAGGGCGCGCCTTTTTTCCCAATACCGTGTATCACCCCATGTTGCTGAGAAAAAAGATAATATAAGGCGCGCTTTTCTTGATAGGGGCGCTGATGCAATAGATAACCGACTAACGCTTCATTACGCATGTGTTATTACCTCAACATTAAGCATCAGTATCGAGCACATAAAAAAGTGATTAAAGCGCTACTTTGCGATTAATACCCTAAACTGGTTAACGCACGCTCGTCATCAGACCAACCGCGCTTCACTTTTACCCATAGTGTCAGCATGATTTTTTTATCAAAGAGCTGCTCCATATCTTTACGAGCATCCATACCAACTTGCTTGATACGTTGACCTTTATCACCGATAACAATGGCTTTTTGGCCACTACGCTCGACATAAATAGTGGCATCAATAAAGGTACAAGCCTTACGTGGACGACCTGTTTTTGGATCGGTATGCGCAGGCTCATCTTTGAACTCGTCAATCTGTACCGTTAAATCATACGGTACTTCATCGCCTGCGCTACGCATGATTTTTTCACGGATAATTTCGCTGGCTAAGAAACGCTCTGAGCGGTCGGTGATTTGCTCAGTATCATAGATAGGTGCGGCAACTGGTAGATGTGAGGCAATCACTTCTTGTAGACGGTCTAGGTTCTGACTTTTTAATGCGGAGACAGGTACAATATCAGCAAAATCGAAACTATCACTAAAGGTTTCAATAAGCGGCAACACGCTGCCCTTATCTTTTAAAGTATCCGCTTTATTAATGACCAATACCACGGTCAAATTTGTCTCGCCGAGTTTCTGCAGGGTCAACAAATCATCGTCACGCCACTGATCTGAGTCAACGACGAATAATACCAAATCAACATCTACTAAGGCAGATACTGCGGCTTTGTTCATGCGCTCATTGATAGCACGCACTTCATTACGGTGAATACCTGGAGTATCTACAAACACAGCCTGCATTTCATGGTTTGATAAAATACCATGAATACGATGGCGAGTGGTTTGTGGCTTACGTGAAGTGATAGATAGTTTTTGACCCAATAAGTGATTCATCAAGGTTGATTTGCCGACGTTTGGACGCCCAACGATGGCCACATAACCTGCCTTAAAATCATCAGCAACATGCCCATGGCTACTAGGGGCAAAAAAATCTTCAATGGCCGTATCGTTTTCTGATGTAATATCTTCTGAATGCGTTATATCATCATTAGTGGTATCTTTATTACCTTGGTTTGGATTCAATTCTGTGTTTTCGGTCATATCGTCGGCATTATCTTCATTATTGGATGGCAAATCAGTACGATTGCTCATAGGGTAATCCTGTAGGGTTTATAACCAGTCAAACGGTGATTAATAAGGCATTGATTGTATCAACACTAAAAAATCGGCACCGTTATTGGCTGGAAAATATTGAGGTCTTAAAATAGGTTGTCAGACTAGAATCATGTTTTGCGCCTAGCTACATATCCGTTATGTGCGCTTTTTAGCTGAATTTGGGAGTTTATGCAATTGATTGATCATCAGCTCAGCGGCTTTTTGTTCAGCGATACGGCGGCTTTCGCCAGATTCAGTAATATCAGCACAGTTATTGATATTAACATGACAACGTACAACAAAGATTTGATGCGGGGCGTTACCTCGGGTTTCCATCAGCTCATAATGAGGCAAGTCAAACTGCTTAGACTGTAGCCATTCTTGCAAGCGACTCTTGGCATCTTTTAGAGCTTTTTGATCATTGACGTTATCAATCAAACTGCCATACCAAGAGAGAACGCAATCGCGAGTAATGTCCATATCTTGGCTGTCTAAATAGATAGCGCCAATCAGAGACTCTACCGCATCCGCCAATATAGACGCACGATTACGACCACCGCCCTTGCGCTCACCTATCCCTAAGATAAGATGATTAGAAAGCTCTAAGTTTTGGGCAATGATAACCAACGACTCTTGCCTGACCAAAGTTGCCCGCATCCGAGTCAAGCGGCCTTCATTTTGGGTAGGATAACGATGGTATAGTGCCTCACCGACAATCATCCCCAATAATGCATCCCCTAAAAACTCTAGACGCTCGTAGTTTTTTTTGCTATCAAACGAGCGATGAGTGAGTGCCAGCTTTGGCAAGCTTAAGTTATTAAACACATAGCCTAACTTACGCGTCAAAATAGCTAACCGCTGAATAAACTCTGAGCTAACAACAAGCGTGTCGCCAGACATGCTGTTTTTTGGGGTAGTAGGAAGCGCTTGGGCGTTCTGCGAAGTTGGTTTCATGCGTGGCTTATGGTTATCCCTTCTGTTTTACTGATTTGGTTAATATCGTCAATTCCATATAAAATCGAATACGGCGTCAGGCTCACTCAGTCTACTATTTGTAGTGCTTGCACTCGCCTTCTTTGTATCCAAATTACTTTAAACAGACTATAGTCGTTAATAACCATATTCATCAATTGGTTTTATAGAAAAATTCAAATTTTAAAGCTGTTTTATGAGTGCTTTAATAGACTCTTAAGCTAATCTATCGTGTCCATATCAATCGCCCCTTCGAAGCGATTAATGATATCAACATTATTAAAAAAATTCTTGGTCACTGCGTATTCTTTATAAATAGCCAGCTGTCCTGTTTTTTTATCAGTAAATGTAAATACGTCCTCTGCCTGAGTATCATAATCAGCATTAATAGATAGCTGTCTGTTGACACGCTCAACGAATTGCTTTGCAGTCTCTTTATTATTGTTCGATTCTTGAAGCTGTGCGCTTAACGTTTTAGTCAATTGATAATCACCAATCTGAGCGGGTACAATCGCGACCACCAGTTTGGCAGCAATGCCCAAAGCGATAATGATTAACACAATGCTCGTCACACTAGCACCGCGCTGCGTAGACAATCCAGATAGGTGCTGCATTATGATGTTCCTCTACGGGTAAATTGCTATTTTGCTAGATATTTTTTAACAGATAGCTGTTTTAATAAATATCTAGCTGCTGGGTAGTCATTTATTAGATAGCAATAATACTAGCACAAAACTATTATCGATAAACCAACCAATAGAGCACTCATAAATTTATCTTTTACAATCTCAATCACTTATAACATTAATCACTTATGCCATTAATCAATACTACCATTGCGCTTGAAGCTCGGTAAATTAAGCCCTGGTGGCTTATGCATCCAGATATAAACCGCCTTACCCGCTAGGTTTTCATCAGGTACAAAACCCCAAAACCTGCCATCAGCACTACGATCACGGTTATCACCCATCACAAAATACTGACCTTCTGGCACATCGATACGCCATTCAGTACCTTCTGAGCTAACCACTTCTGGTGATTGCTGCTGCAAAAATGGCGCGTATTGCGAGCTGTTCATGCCATTTAAGTAGCGAACAAGGTGTTTATTCTCACCTTGAGTTTCTTGAAAATACTGCGCCTCACCTTCCTCTTGCTCACCCATCGCCGCGGCACTTTCTTCTGTTAATACTTGTCCTGGACCAACTTGCCCCGGTAGATACAGCTGCGAAGTCAACTCAGCATTTGCCGCAAAATCGATAGCTTTAGTGTCAACGGCAACATCATTGACTGCAAGTACCCCTTGGTCATAGCTAACAGTATCACCAGGCAAACCGATAACGCGCTTGATATAATAAATGCTAGGATTTTCAGGGTAACGGAACACGGCTACATCACCGTGGTCAGGCTCACCCGTATCCAACACTTTATTGTAAGTCAGCGGTAGTCGCACTCCGTAGGCGTATTTATTCACTGCGATAAAATCGCCTGTATATAAAGTCGGCACCATAGAGGATGAGGGAATATTAAAAGGCTCAATCAAAAACGAGCGCACTATCAATACCACTGCCAATACAGGAAAAAAATCGTAAGCCCAGCGTACCAACAAGCTTTCTTTACCGCGCCCACGGGTTTGACGCTGTTTGAGCGTTAACTTATCTAATAACCAAACAATACCCAAACCTATGGTCAACGGCACTAAAATTAAATTGAAATCAAAATCCATACCAAATTGCCTATTAACGAGCGGCTCATCTCATTACTTGAATGATAAGACCAACTACATTTGACGTATTATATGCAAAATCAAATAAGAGAGATTGTGCTATTAGCTATCAACTTGTAACACGGCTAAGAACGCCTCTTGAGGGATTTCTACGTTACCCACTTGCTTCATACGTTTCTTGCCCGCTTTTTGCTTAGACAATAGTTTTTTCTTACGTGAGACGTCACCACCATAACATTTGGCCAGTACATCTTTACGCATGGCTTTCACTGTGCTGCGGCCAATAATTTGACTGCCAATTGCCGCCTGAATCGCCACGTCAAACATCTGACGCGGAATCAATTCTTTCATCTTGATCACTAGCTGATTACCACGATAACGCGCTTGGTCTTGGTGCACGATCATCGCTAACGCATCAACTTTGTCACCATTAATCAGCACGTCTACCTTGACCAATTTATCAGCTTGATAACGCTCAAAGTTATAATCCAGTGAGGCAAATCCGCGAGACACCGACTTTAGACGGTCAAAGAAATCCATGACCACCTCACCCATCGGAATATCAAATATCAGCTGCACTTGCTTGCCCATAAAGCGCATATCAACCTGTACACCGCGACGCTCGATACATAGCGTCATCACGTTACCCAAGTAGTCTTGTGGCACCAAAATCTGGCAGCGAGCAATCGGCTCGCGGAATTCTTCGATATTGTTAGGCTCAGGCAATCTTGATGGGTTATCCACATAAATCACTTCGCCATCTTTCTTTTCAATCTCATAGATGACCGAGGGCGCCGTGGTGATTAAATCCAAATCATATTCGCGCTCTAAACGCTCTTGGATAATCTCCATGTGCAGCATTCCTAAGAACCCACAACGGAAACCAAATCCTAGCGCATCAGAGGTATCGGGCTCAAAGAATAACGAAGCATCGTTAATCTGTAACTTTTGCAGCGCTTCACGGAATTTTTCAAAATCATTGGCGTCAACGGGGAACATACCCGAATAAACCTGCGGGGTAATTTGCTTAAAACCAGGAATACGATCAACATCAGGTGTTTTGGCAAGCGTAATCGTATCACCAACTGGCGCGCCAGCAATATCTTTAATACCGGCAATAATAAAGCCAACCTCACCCGCCTCTAGAATACCTGTATCTAACGGCTTAGGTGTGAACACGCCAATAGAAGTGACTGGATGAGACTCTTTGGTCGATTTGATATAAATCTTATCGCCTTTTTTGACCGTCCCTTCACGGACGCGCACTAAGGAAACCACCCCTAAATAACTGTCAAACCACGAGTCAATGATGAGCGCTTGGAGCGGCGCATCACGATCACCTGTTGGCGCTGGGATAACTTCAACCAAGGCCTCTAACAGCTTATCGACGCCCAGCCCTGATTTTGCTGAGACACGCGGCGCGTCAATCGCTTCAATACCGATAATGTCTTCAATCTCTTGAATCACACGCTCAGGCTCAACTTGCGGCAAATCAATCTTATTCAGTACCGCCATCACTTCTAAGCCTAGGTCAACGGCGGTATAGCAGTTGGCCACTGACTGCGCCTCAACCCCTTGTGCTGCATCAACGACCAAAAGCGCACCTTCGCAAGCAGCGAGCGAACGTGAAACTTCATAAGAGAAATCGACGTGACCAGGCGTATCAATAAAGTTAAGCTGATAACGCTCACCATTTGGATGGTCATAAAACAAGGTGACCGATTGTGCTTTAATCGTGATACCGCGCTCACGCTCGATATCCATGGAGTCGAGTACTTGCGCCTGCATCTCGCGATCTTGCAAGGCACCGCACATCTGAATAAAACGATCCGCAAGCGTCGACTTGCCATGATCAATGTGGGCAATGATTGAAAAGTTACGAATATTGGCTAATGCAGTCACAAAGCGCCTACTAAATTAAAGGTGATAGAATAATAATAAAAAGAATACTGTCAGGCACACGCAATAAAATCAGTGACCAGCGTTGAAAAGAAGACGGTTAAAATCAGATTATTGATTAACAGTATCGTCTCGAGTCAATCGCTTAGGATACAAACTCTTGCGCGCAGGCATGAAGGAGTATTCTAGCAGTTTTCCACTATAAAGTAAGGCGATTTTAGTAATAGAGAAATGATTTATAGGCGAAATTACCAGCGGATAAACCGTATAGATAAAAAAACGAGCCCATTATGAAAGTTCTAGGGCTCGTCCTCATTTTAAAAATACCGATAGTAACACTCTAGTCATACTCAAAACTAATGACAGATATATTACTGAGGTGTATTGGTTTCAGAAAGCTCAACCTCTATACGCTGGTCTTCTACTTGATTCAGATATTTATATATCCACGGCGACCGACCATAAAAAGAACCATTTAACTGGGTTTGTTCTATCAAATACTCACGAAAGCGCAGATAAAATTCATTGTCTGGGGCTTTAGGCTGTTGCCAAAAATCGTTGAGCGACTTTTGATCGGTCAGCTTCGGCGTATCGTAAATCGCGCGACCCATGACCTTGGTTGGTTTTTTATGATAGACCGACTGCAGCCCTGTCGTGCTATTTATCGTTACCATCCCAATACTATGCTTCATTAGGGTTGGCAGGTGCATGTCACAACCATAAAAAACACGCTCCGACACTTGATAGCGCGCCGCCAAACTAGATACCAGCTCACGATAGTCTCGATGACCACGATCTAGCGGATGATGCTTAAATACTAGCAACTGCTTTTGCTCGGCATAACTGGCAAAGCTGGCGATAGACTCATCAATAAACTGCACCACGTCACGGTAATCACTATGATGCGTAATCTGTGAGTCATTGTGCACTTGTAGGCTAATCAAAAAGTAATTGTCGCTCTCTTGTTTGGTCAGCCGGTGTTGCAACCGCATATCGGGTAAATAACCACGCAGCTTGCGCCATGGCGCTTTTAGCCAAGCGATTGCCTCTTGCCACGCGGTCATACCTCGGTAATGAGAATAGTGTGGATAGCGACTTTTATAAAGCCAAGCGATAATATAATAAACAATAGCAGCGATACTCAAACGATAGAATCTATTGTGTGTATATAAGGGTTTATCGTTGGCTTTTTTAAGTGCTTTGATATCCGCTGTATTTAAGCGTGAATAACCATTAATGCCATATTGCTGTAAGGTAATATAGTCAGGGCGTAAGTAGCCTTCTTCAAAGACAAAGAAAGACGTCTCTAACGCCTCGCTGACACACGCAGCTTGGGTGTGGTGCGGACGACAATCACCGAAGCAAACAATAGCATCGATACCTTGTTCTTTGATAAAAACCTGCAACCAAGCAGTGAACTGTGCCAACGTGCCCGTATAGGCATAGGTATTATCTTGGTGATAAAAAAACGCATCGCCCGCATTAAAGTTAATCTTACTAACTTTAATATCCTGAGTTTGTAAAAATGTCGAAAAACGGTTAAAGAATCCGCCCATCTTTCCTTGTAATAGCAAGACGTGTCGATGAGTGAGCAGGTGAGACATCGAAGCTGCCATAGTATTAAATTACCATTAATTGAAAGATATGAGCTAGAGATACGCGAGGTTATTAAACCGCGTGAATATACGGATATTACCAGTAATTATACCGAAAAACCCCCTGCTTGTCGCAATGGATTTTCGCTATGGCTCTAGAATAAGTTACGGGGAAATTTAGGTAAAATCAACGAGATCGTTTGCGTAGACGCTGCTGCCACCGATGACGCTGTTGCATAAAACGAGTAGTCACTTGGCGTTTAAACTGCGTGGGTAAATTTGATAAGGCTGATACTGAAGGCTTAATTAAGTTATTGGTATTGCTAGATATTTCAGATGAAGCCTCGCCATTTTTAGTATTTCTGAGAGAGAATGAGTTTTCAGGCGGATATAAATAATCAATGACTTGCTCTACTTGTGCCAGTCCATAACCAGTAGGCAAACGATATAACGGATAGCGGATAAGCGCGCAATGCAGTAATTGCTCAAGCGTCAATGTTGTTTCTCGCTTACGTCTCTTTAGATAATCAGATTTTGGTGATAACTGCTTATCAATATCCGTTGTTAAGCCCCAACCTGCATAAAACGGCAAACCATAACACGTCACTTTTAGACCACGGAGCAATGCTTCAAAGCCTGTCAATGAACTGATCGTATGTACTGCATCGACGCATTCTAAACAATCAGGCATCGCGGTATCATAAGCGACCGCTTGTACCTGACGTAATCCTGCGGCTGCGACTTTACCCGCCCTTAATCCTGCTTCAACATCAGGGTGCGGTTTATAAATTAGATAAGCATCAGGATTATCTTGGCATACACGCTCAATCAAGCCACTATTGGTCTTAATCGTCGAACCACAGTACTGCACCGATAAATCATCTTCTACTTGACCAATAATTAGAATACGGTGTTTGCCAGATGCCTTTGCTTCTTGCATCCAAGAGGTATGTTTGCTGTCGACATTGGCCCCGACATTGTATTTACTGACCCGCTGAGTAAGCAGTTTATCTTGCAGTATCTGCACTCGTGCGCTTTGAGATGGCGTCAATGACTCACACTGACGCAGTAGCGTTTCTAAACCTGAGGGCTGGGTGGCATCATAATAAATACCTTGCTTGTCGATCACCACCGACAATGGCGCTAATAACGTCGCACCCAAACCATTTGAGCGAATAAAGCCGTCTTCCATACAGTAGATAGCTGGGATATCTGAGCGTTGCTCACCACGTTTATTCTGTAATTTCTGTTGTACTTGCTGACGCTTGGTCAAACCCCAGACTAATAAGGGCTGCTGATAATTGGCCCGAAAATGATCGGGGTGTAGCAAGTTTTTTAGCCGTGGCTTAGGTTTGATAAATAATGTCGTACGTGGAAAGTCTACAAAGGCTTTAACGAATGGCAGTTTCCAGCGGCTAAACTCGTATACCGTTAAATGATGCTCAAGGCGCGCTTGCCAGTATCGATTAGTAACCAACCACTCAATCGCCGTGTCAATATCACAAGCCTGCTTGGTGGCTGGATCCACATAGCAGCTATAATCCAGATAAGCACTATAAAACAACGCCTCTAACGTAGTCTTAACCTTACTATCCAAAACGCTAGGAAATAACGCTTGGTTTGTTGTTTCTCTGGCCTGTAAAAATGTATTAGCAGATGCTTGACGGCGTTTCTCAACCGTTTTTAGTAAGCGTTGTGGCGCCCCGCTGTCGTCAGTAAGCCCCCAGCCACTATACCAATTGACCCCGAAACAATGTACTTTTTTACCGAGCATCAAGGCTTCAAAGCCCATATGCGAGCTAACCGTATAAACATGCTCGACTTGCGCTAGCAACACGATGGGGTTGAGTGCTTGGGTTAAGAGACGGACGTTCTTGGGTAGTTTTAGACTGGTCAGATATCCTGATTTTGATGCAGGATGTGCTTTTATCCAAATATGAGCATTAGGATGATTGCGGCAAGCGGCTTTTAACATCCGCTTAAACTGACGTTTTTCAGCACCAGCGCCTGTAATAGAGGCATCACCTGCGACCTGATCAATCAATAAAATGTGTGATTTTAGCGGTTTTTTTTCGGTATTAACATTGCCCTGATTAACCAATTTATCTAACGACGGGCAATCCATTACTGCGTTATATTTACTAAGCTTTTCATCACAAATACGCGCCATCAGTCGTTGAGCATGTTTTTTGTTTAGAGAACGCTCTTCAGGTTTGGCGATGCTTTTAGTGCGCTCAATAATCAGTTGCTCAAGGCGTGAGCTTTGTGCCAAATCAAAGTAGATGCCGATATCATCGACGACGACGCTTACACCATGACGGCTACCAATACCTGAATCTAATGAACGTAGAAAACCATCTTCAACACTCAATGTGGCCAGATTTTGCCGCGTAGCAAACTTACTGGCTCTTTGATAACTTTTTTTATGCCCCCAACCGATAAAAGCATCGGGTTGCTGTTTTGATAAACAAGAAAATTGCTGTTGAACAAAGTCAGATAGCGGTAATTTAGATAATGGTAACAACAGGTTTTTATGATTAATGAGACGACGTTGTAATCCTGACCAGGGATACCAGCGCTGAATATCTGCTTGCAAAACCTGAGATAGCAGCACATTGTTACGACGCATCCCTTTACCAATGACCGCCAGTTGTTTTGGTGAGGTACGCGGGACTGATGGCAAAAATAGTGCATTATCATAGGGCGATACTACTGGTATTTTACCGTCACCTTGAACACTTTTTGCCATCTTTGCCCCCTTTATCCATTACTTTTGCATCAATCTATACAGATGATGTTTTATGTCGCTATTAAATAACAGTTATAAATCGAGGACAACTTTAGCTGCGATTGCCAATTGATAGACAATCTGCGACAAGCCACGGGTGATTTCTACGCGCTTGGTTTTGACTTTTGGTAATACCATAATCTCATCACCTTGCTGGATACGGTAGGCGGTATTGACCACTTCACTGGCTCCATTTTGATGAATGACTAAGATTTCTTTAACGTCAGCATTATCAGAGAAACCGCCTGAATTGGCAACATAATCACCAACGGTATAGTCTGGGTTAAAGGTAAGTGCACCTTGTGCTCGTACTTGACCATTCACCGTAATGACTGAGGTTTGCGCAGGTATCTCAATGATATCGCCTTGCTGCAAAATAATATCCTGCCACGAATTCGGCACGACGACGATTTGACCCGTTGTCTTCACGTTACGTGCTTTGGCGACAAATTGCTTAACCAAAGTGGCATCATCTTGACGTAGTGCCGCCTCTTCACGAGTGGTCGATTGCGTGGCAAGCGTCAACTCTTCTAAACGATCAAGTGACTCATTAATCATGCGTTTTTGTTGCTCAGCAACGGACTCACGATAAATGGTCAGATGCGAGAGCTTCGCTAATGGACTCGGCTGCAACTGTGGAACGATGTCTTTGAGACGCGCACCGTCCTTCACTATCATCGCGCCATTACCGGTATGCGCGCCTTTAACTTGCACCGCGATTGTACCAGCATAGCGATCGGAGGTGACTACCATCTCATCACCATTATAAACAGGAACGCTTTGCGCTTCCGCCAGTGAATAGTACTCGGCGGTTTGCGCACGTCCTGCACTGCGGGTAATGCTAACGTTGGTAGCGTTCGCCTCTGGGCTGGCCACTTGTAAAACATCACCGATAGTTAAGTCATTAACATCAAATTCAAAGGTATATTCGTTCTGGACCTCACCACCAACGACAAACGTCTTTTTCTGCGGAGCAACGGTGATGACATCGCCATCACGGAAGGCGAAAGACTGCAGTTTACCCGCTAATAAAAAATCATATAGATTGACCTGCTGTAACATCTGACCATTGCGTTTTATCTGAATATCAATGTAGCTACCGCGTGTTGGATCAACACCGCCCGCTCTATCCAAATAAGACAATACGGAGTCTGCTGCCAGTCCACCATAATAACCAGGCTGCTTGACAAATCCAGTGACGAATACTTTAACCGGTTGCGCTTGCTCTAAGGATGCATAGACGCCAACGTTCGAGCGATAAATACGATTGACCGCGCTCTTGACTACATTCTGCAGATTGCCATTTTGGACGCCAGAAACGCGAACCGGACCGATATTAGGCAAAAAGATATTGCCTTGTGGATCAACCGTCATAGTGGCGGCATATTGATAAGCTCCCCACATCCGTACTTGTACATTATCACCAGGGTTAATCGAATAGCTGTCGTTAAAAGTGGAGCCAGAAGTCGTGGAAAATGCGCCGCGAAATAGCTGCTCACCGAACATCAAGTCTTGAGTATCGATGTCTTGATAAGGTCGTGTGGTGTTAATAACAGACTGGCTAGGTAAGCTTGCCGCATCTACCGCTTCTTGAGTAGTGCCCTGCCCTTGTACACCACCAGCAAAGGCTTGCGTTGAGACATTAATATTGTTGCGATTTTGATCTTGACCCCTGCTGTTGGCAGACGTACCAAAGCTCGAACCTGCCATTTGATCGGCATAACTGCCTGCTGCTAGCGCTGGAACACTGGTTGCTGCCATTGCCAAACTTATCGCTTGTATCACTGTCACGATAGGACGTGGTTTCATATTCATGAGTGGTATTCCTTTGCTGATCTATCGATCATTACTAATATCTGGTTTGTGACAAATGGCTGCGATGATCACGGACAACGACTAGCTACGATGATCACGGACAACCGCCATCACTAGGCGCACAAATCCATAAAGCATCAAAAGCAAAGCCAACGATGTCCAAATAATATAAGCTCGGCGCGGATATAATGCTTCTTCAGCTTCATAAGGGGTTGAGATCACAATCAAATTCTTCATCTTTTTAAAAGCTTCTAGACGCGCCTTTTCAAGCGAAGATAACGACAATTTATACAGCTCAGTCGCGAAGTCAACATCGGCTTTAATGGTCTCAAACTGTACCGCTTGACGGTTCAACTTGGTGGTACTTGGTGACGTCAGCTTGGTTTGCTCTTGAGTGATTTGCTCCTCGATCGCTTTAATCTGACTTCTTACGGAAACCACTTGCGGCGCATCGGGATTCAGATAGCTAAGCAGTTGCCGTTCTTCAGTACGTAGTGAGCTTAACTGCCCTTGCAAGCTGCCAATCAGCTGATTAACAATTTGGGCATTGGCTTGTGGATCGTAAATCTCGTTTGTATTCTGATACGTTAATAACTTCTCTTTAGCATCATTTAAACGATCTTGTGATTCATCTAATTGAGTCTCTGCAAACACCAACTGATCGCGGGCCACTTCTTGTGAAATACGGTTTACGAATTGCTCAGACTCACTCAAGATAGTTTTATTAAGCTCAAAAGCATACTTTGAATCAAAAGCTTCCGTCGATACTGAGAGTACATAACTTTGTTCATCTAGATTGATATGAACACGCTTTTTGAAGTACTCAAGTAACTCCTCTTGCGTGGCATCGGGATCAATCTCATTGAGCGGATCTGAGCCATCGACATGGTAAGCTTCGCGGAACTTGAATTTATTATCAAGACGCTTCACCATATCATTAGATAAAATATACTCGGTTAGATAAGTCGCATCTTCCTTACTGGTACTGTTCACTCCCAATAGGGCCGATAAACCACCACCAGCTGGTACGCTTGACTCGCTTACTTGCTTGACCACCACATTAGCAGTTGAGATAAAGCGCGGGTGAGCAAAGGTCATGACGTAGAAAATCACCAGCACCCAAGGAAGGACTACTAAGCCGATAAATAGCGAGAAGCTGACTACTTTACTTTTTTGCTTTGTGGATATGCTTTTCATAAACCTCAATCGCTTCTGTTGTATCGTCAAACACATGTGCTGTTTGATCCATTAATACAATACCAATATCGCAGTTACGTTTGATATCACCAATGTTATGCGACACTATTAAAAACCCCGCTTGTGCACGGCGGGCGGCTAAAATCTCTTCACTACGTTTACGAAACGCGGCATCACCAACGGCGCCGGCTTCATCAAGCATATAATAATCAAAATCAAAAGCTAAGCTCAGGCCAAAGGTTAAGCGCGCTTTCATACCTGATGAGTAGCTTTTCACCGGCATGTCAAAATAATTGCCAATATCAGCGAATTCTTCTACAAAACGGATTTTTTCCTCAATGTAAGGGCCGCTTGAATATAGACGACACACAAAACGCACGTTTTGACGGCCTGTTAAACTGCCCTGAAAACCACCGGCCACACCGACTGGCCAAGAGATCGTAGAATCAGTAATAATCTCACCATGGTCTGGCTCATCCAGTCCACAGATAATACGTAGCAAGGTCGACTTACCAGCGCCATTACGACCAAGTAAGCCGACACTTTGTTTATCACCAATGGTCAGATTTAAATCTTTAAATAGATAATGCCGACCTTGCTTGGTCATAAATGATTTAGAGACGTTTCTAATTTCAATCATCATTTTACCTATTGCTACTCGCATTTCTTACATGATAACTATCTATATAATTATCTATTTATTTCGAACGGAGCATATCTCGCTCAGCATATTTATAAAGCAATAATCCTAAAAAATTCACCGCAAACATCCATTTTAAAAAGTATCCTATATCAATATGATAGGCTGGATAATTAGGCGCAAATGCATGCCGCATCAACTCGATGTTATGAATAAGTGGATTATATAGTAAATAGCTAAAATAAGGCTCTGGTACTATATGTATCGGAAAAATTATCCCAGAAGCAAAATATAATATCGTAAAGAATATAGTGATCACTTTACTAATCTCACCGCCATAATGACCAACTACCATCATAATTAGAGCAACACCAAAGCTAAATATAAAAAGCGTTATCCAGCAAAACAACACAATATGCAAATTTTCTAAACTGGCATAAATATTGAAAAAGGCCAAGCCAAGCAGCAACAGTATCGACGTAAAGAAATAAATGACCAGCTCTAAAAATGAACGCGCAATAATCACATCGATGTGCTTGATTGAACGATACATCAACAAGCCTTTATTAGCCTCAACAGCCCCTAATGCTCTCGTCGCTATCTTCTGAAACATGCGAAATGGAACCATCCCAGCTACTAAAAATAAGGAATAATCCATTCCTGGAACCAAACGCTCCCGAATAGTACCAAATATTACTAAGAAAATAAGTACTTGAAAAAGAACTTCTAATGGCGCCCATAGATAACCTAATCGATAACCACCGAAGCGCGTTTGCAGCTCACGCATCAGTAGCGCATGAAATGCTGCACCCATGACTTTCAGGCCACTACGATGCTTAATAGGACGATAAGGAGGTAATTGTACAGACATGGCGTTACAGGACTTTACCGAAAACAGCCCCTATGATAAGTAACAGGGACATAAGTTACAAGAATTAATCTGTGTCTAAACAGATAAGCCTATGATTTAGTAAGAAATCGGTAAGTAATTAAGGCGCGCTATGATTAAACACTCTACTCAACCGACTATCAGACGGGCATTACATCCATTTATTTTAAGCAAAAAAAAACCAATCACAGAATGATTGGCCTTTTTAAATTTGAGCAACTGCATATAAATGGTGGCGATGAAGAGACTTGAACTCTTGACCTCACGATTATGAGTCATGCGCTCTAACCAGCTGAGCTACATCGCCATTTAAGGCTCGGTATAATACCGATAGAGGCGGTTGTCGTCAACCCCTAATTAGCAATTTTTGCAAAAAAACTGAATTTTATTCAAATTAATGGCAATTATTACTATTACTATTACTATTACTACTGATAAAAATGAACAATAAAAAAAGTTGGTAAACCGATAAGCCGGGTTCTGTCGTGGACAATCATTCCTCTAGGCGTACAATCGCTCGTACGCTCAAGCAACCTACCCGCATCGAACGCGGGCCGCGCCATGCCGATGCCTATTTGGTCTTGCTACGCGTGGAGTTTACCATGCCGTGAACTGTTGCCAGCCACGCGGTGCGCTCTTACCGCACCCTTTCACCCTTACCTCGCAGAACGAGGCGGTCTACTCTCTGCTGCACTGGTCGTCAAGTTACCCTGCCCAGCCGTTAGCTGGCACGCTGCCCTATGTAGCCCGGACTTTCCTCCCCTGCGCCATCTGTTGCCAGTGTGCAGCGGCGATTGCCTAGTCTACCAAGCGCGCTAGTATAGCAAAATTAATCCTGATGTCGGAGATTTTTTTAGATTATTTAGCTCTTTAGATAAAAACGTTCAAATAAAACTTATCGGCAGCGTCAGCTCATTATTATTAGGCTCGTTTTTATCTCGCTGTGGTAGCTGTAACCAATGGGTATTTGGATAGTTCTGAGCCAGATAATTTTGCAAAAAATCAATCGTGCTATTCGCAATTTCAGCATCAGTATTCACACTAGCATGCACAGTGTCATCGTGAATATGATTATAAACGACGCTATGTACCATTAAACCACGCGCTGTTATCGCCTCCAAACTGAGCAAGGTATGGTTGATACTGCCCAAGCGACCAGAAGTAACCAAAATAATCGGATAGCCGACTTCAGCAATATAATCTAAGGTTAATAACGGCTCTGTGATCGGCACTAACAATCCGCCTGCGCCTTCCAATAATACCACGTCATAATCTGACTGTAGTCGCTGCGTAGCTTTAGTAATCAAACTAGGGTTAAGAGTATCATTAGCAAGTTTTACTGCCAAATGCGGCGATGCTGGCTTTTCATAACGATAAGGACAAGTTGTGCCGTCGATATCGCAGGGCTGTAGCGGAATATTCATTAATTGACGATGGGTAACAATATCGTCGGCAATATTCATGTCACCATTATCTGCATTGATACTGACGCCTGTCTGTACCAACTTTTGGCTAATAACGTTAACACCTTGCTGCATAAGTGCTTTGGCAATCATGCCAGTGGCATAGGTTTTGCCAATATCGGTATCGATACCGGAGATAAATAGTACACTCATGACTTAACTTGACCTTACGCTTGGACTTGCATGGATAAATAAGCGCGCACCACTTTTAACAACGCTTGGCATAACGTCACTAGCTCCTCATCCATAATAATATAAGGCGGCATGATATAGACCAACTTACCAAACGGTCGCACCCAAATGCCATTATTAATCAACAAGGTTTGAAAAGTCGGCATATCAACGGCATCGTCTAGCTCAATCACGGCGACCGCGCCCAAACAACGTACCTCGGCAACACCCTTCAAGAGCGCAGCGGGTGCGAACTGCTGCTCCATCACCGCTTGCATATTTGCCGTACGCGCTTCGATATCGTAAGACAGTATCAAATCAATCGAGGCACAGGCGACCGCACAAGCCAGTGGATTACCCATAAAAGTTGGCCCATGCATCAATGCTGGATAGTCGCTTTGGCTAATGGTATCGGCTATGGTGCGCGTACAAAGGGTGGCAGCAAAAGTCATATAGCCGCCAGTCAATGCCTTTCCAACAGTCATAATATCAGGGCTGATATCAGCATGCTCACACGCAAATAGTTTGCCACTACGCCCAAAGCCAGTGGCGATTTCATCAGCAATCAGCACTACGTCATGCTCGTCACACAATTGGCGTAATAGTTGCAGATACTCAGGACTATAAAAGCGCATACCACCTGCGCCTTGGATAATCGGCTCGATAATAAAGCCAGCAAGCTTGTCGCTGTTTTTAGCGAAAAATACGCTTAACTCATCACGCTCGCTTTGGCTTAGCTCACGCTCAAATCCTAACGGCGGTGCAGGAACGAAGTGCTGCATAGGTAATTGCTTACCATACAGACTGTGCATGCCTGCAACGGGATCGCAGATACTCATCGCATGCCAGGTATCGCCATAGTAGCCAGAATGAGTCGAGGCAAATTGCTGCTTATTTGGCTGCTTGGCAGCAATCTGATATTGCAATGCCATCTTTAGCGCCACTTCTACGGCAATGCTACCGCTATCGGCATAAAATATCGCATCGAGTCCGGTGGGGACGATAGATAGCAGCTTTTTGCCCAAGTCAATCGCGGGCTGATGGGTTAAGCCACCAAACATGACGTGTGCCATTTTGCCCAACTGTTCAATCATCGCCGCATTCAATTGCGGATGATTATAACCGTGCACGCTTGCCCACCAAGACGACATCCCATCAATCAGACGTGTGCCGTCTTCAGTGACAATATAAACGCCATCCGCGTGGTCAATAACGATACTTGGATAACTGGGCGGCAAGCTGGTATAAGGATGCCAAAGATGCTGATTATCAAAAGAGGAATGAATATCTGGATCGAGATTGCTGGTTGCTGCTGACAGATTTGTCATGAATTAACCTACTATTTACCGGTGATGCGTTTGTATTTTGCCAATAAATCACCTTCAGACTCTACGTGGTTAGGGTCTTTTGGGATACAGTCGATGGGACAAATCTCCACGCACTGCGGCTCGTCAAAATGCCCCACACATTCGGTACATAAATCAGGGTTAATCTCGTAAATATCCTCGCCCTCATAAATCGCATCGTTGGGGCAAGCAGGTTCGCACACATCACAATTGATGCATTCATCGGTAATTAATAACGCCATAAACTGCTCCTTATTTGCTAGCAGTTGATCATTAGTGGGTAGATAAACTATGTAACAATGAACTTATACCATTCACAAAAATTAGAGTAGCAAGGAAAACGAGTGCAAGTGCGACGCATCGTAGGCTAAACGAATTTGACACGGCTAATCGTACTTTTGGGTTTGGTATTATTATTTAATACTGAGTTTTTGGATAAAAGCTTCAGACACACAAGGTGGCACAAATTTAGTCACATCACCGCCAAGTTTGGCGATTTCTCGAATCATCGTTGATGAGATAAATGAGTAATTCTGCGAAGGCGTCAAAAACACCGCTTCAAAATTTTCATCAAGCTCGCGATTCATATTGGCCAGCTGAAACTCATATTCAAAATCGGACATAGCTCGTAAACCACGCAAAACTGCCGTGGCATTTTTTTCACGCATAAAATCAACGAGCAAACCTTCGAACCCTACCACTGAGACTTGGGGTAAGTCAGCAAATACGGTTTCGACCAAAGCCACACGCTCTTCAAAGTCGAATAATGGCTTTTTATGGTGTCCTGAGGCAACCGCAATCACTACCTCATCAAACAATTTGGTCGCACGCGTGACTAAGTCCACATGACCGTTGGTAATCGGGTCAAAGGTGCCAGGGTATAAAATCTTGGTATGCAATTTTGAAGAAGTAGCAGAAAGGCTCATAACAGGGCTAATATGGTTGATTATAATGCGGTATATGCTAGCAAATTTTACCCAAACTTAATACTTATCTGCTACATTTGTCCTAACAGCCGACTTACCTTTACCCACGTTGCTTTGCTACAATAGCCGGTTCGACTCATCCATCTTAGCACTGAAAAGATACAACCCCTATTAAAAGATTGCGATGAGGACTGTTAGACAAGGACAATATATTTTAAAGTCCTTTTGGAGAAATTATGTCAAAAAAATCAAAAAAACCTGACAATCAAATCTGTGCCAATAAAAAAGCTCGTCACGAGTACTTTATTGAAGAGACGTTTGAAGCAGGATTGTCATTACAAGGCTGGGAAGTCAAAGCGATTCGCGCGGGTAAAATGACCATCACCGAAGCGTATATCATCTTCCGTAACAATGAAGCATTCCTATTTGGCGCGCACATTCAGCCGCTACTATCGAGCTCAACACACGTCAGCCCTGATAGTATCCGTACGCGTAAGCTACTGCTCAATCGCCGCGAAATTGAAAAGTTAATGGGCGCGGTCAATCAAAAAGGCTATGCTTGCGTGCCATTATCTTGCTATTGGAAACACTCGCTAGTGAAATGCCAAATCGCTTTAGCAGTGGGCAAAAAACAGCACGATAAACGTAAAACCCTTAAAGACCGTGACTGGGAGCGTGATAAGCAGCGCGGCTTTAAGCAGCATTTAGATTAAAGGTATTTATAGCAAACCTAAAAAGGACGATTCAGCTTCTATGTTGAATCGTCCTTTTTTATGAGGCAGATAAATTTGAGTAAAGCAGTTTTATGAACTCTATAGTTAAAATACTTTAAAAACGCTACGATACTGCGGGTATAGTTTTTTTTGCAGCCTCTGTCTGCGTAGGCACAGCAAGCAAGAAAAAACGGTACCTGCAGTAAGTGATGTAGCGATATTACTTCTCACTGACTATATCTTAAACCGCTTGCACTGTTTTAGTGGTTTGCGTATTTTTATGAGCGCGGCGCAATTGACGCACACCATGCACAATCAAACAAACAATACCGAGCCAAATCAAGCCATAACTATAAATCATCGCTGATTCAAACGGGTTACCCAGTACAGTCACTGCTAAAATAAATAACAATGCGGGTTCTAAATAGCTCATCATGCCATAGACGTTGACTGGCAGCATTTGGCTGGCATCGACGTTGGTTTTCATCGCTAGCACACTCAGTATACCGAGTCCCGTCAGCATCATAATAAAGAAACCAGAACCACTCACTAAGCTTAAGCTATTGGGCGCGACAAAGACTAAATACGCCAAAGCAAACGGTGCAAAAATGGTTAAATCAACTAACAAGCCAGTCACCGCACCGATACCTTGTAGACGACGCAAAATATAATAAATAGGATAAGTACCGCAGACCCATAACGTTGCCCATGAGACGCTTTGCGTACGCACAATCTCACTGCCAACGCCCAATGCCGCAAAGCCAACGGCCAACCATTGCAAACGGCTTAACTTTTCACCGAATAGTATACAACCAAAGACCACCATCATCAGTGGGAATAAAAAATAACCCATCGCCGTTTGGACGCCTTGTCCATTGACCGGTGCCCACATAAACAGCCAAAACTGACTTAAGAATATCGGAGTCGGCAATAGTAACCATGCCCACTGCTTAACCGTGCCGAGCGCTTTTAGCTTACCAATATGTAAACCCAGACGGCCACTAATTAGCAAATACCCTACCAATGCTGCCCACATCGCCAGCATGCGCCAAATAAATACTTGAGTGCCCGATAGCGGCGCTAAAAAGCTACTATAAGCATAAAGCACACCAAACAAGACATTTGAGAGTATTGCTAACGCTACGCCCATTATCAATGTGCGTTGCTGCGCGCTACCTGCTGTCCAAACTGCCGGCAACGGTAAGCGCGACACCGTGGTTGCGAGCGTATTGGTAAATACATTGGAAAGCATTGAGATAGACATGAATAGCACCGTAAAATAATAGCGTTTAAAACAATCAGTGATGAGTTTTAATTCTCACCGATGGGGTTGACTGAGACAGCCTATTCTACTAACCCTTAATGATATAAAATATCTATATAAAGTCAATTTTGATTATTTTTATCATTTATAAGACCTAAATATCAATATTTTATTATTATTTAATAAATACCGATAATAATTATAATAGACTTTAGATTTAATAATATTTTTTGGAGAATCAATACATGAGTCAGACGTTAGATGCTATCGATAAATCCATTTTAAACTTGCTCCAAGAAGATGCGACGTTGCCCCTAAAAGCTGTGGCAGAGCAAGTCCACGTTTCTATCGCTACCGCTCAGCGCCGCATCCAAGCATTAACGGATAACGGTGTGATAACCAAGCAAGTCGCTATTGTCGATCCTAATAAGGTTGGCTACGGTCTAACAGCGGTAGTGATGATAGAGATGTCGCGTTCTAACACCTCGATGCAGCATCGCTTTGAGCGCTTAATGCACGATCAACCGCGAGTGATGAGCTGCTATGAAGTATCCGGAGATGCGGACTTTATGTTGATGGTCAACGCCAAAAATATGAAAGATTACCATGAATTCACGCGTAACTTGCTGACCTACGAGAATAATGTGCGTAGCTTTAAAAGCCAGTTTGTGATGAATTTTACCAAGAGTGGGACGAAGATTTTACTGGATTAACTGCGCTTAATTAAATATAGCTATAAACTCTAAATAACCGCTAATATAAATTATTAGTAGAGTTATCCAAAGCAACTGAGTAAGATGTCAAAATAGGATATAAAGGGACGTTCGATAAATTTATAAGCTTATGAATAGTTAATAAAACCAAGCTTAATCATAGCCAATGTAGACAAGGAAGCCTTACCATGACTCAACACTCAAATAGTACTTATCGAAAAAACAGTACTAAAACAGTACCACAACTCCTCAGCCTAAAAATACTATTAACAGGCGCATCGCTGGTGGCATTACTCGCCAGCTCAGGCTGTGCTACCAGCTCGTTATTAGACAGTAGCAGTCATGCCAGCACAAAAACCACTAAAAACAGCTTGTCAGAAGATCAGATTATCGCCTTTGGTCGTCCAGCACAGGCGTTACCGAAAACGCCCAACGCCTCGATGGTTATCGTCGGTGAAAAGAACAGCTATGTACTCACCCAAGGCGGCACAGAAATGGTCAGCTTATTGACCAACTTAACGCCAAAAAATATTCAAGTCGATAATGACATGAGTTTTTACGTACCCAATAACGATGGCTATTTTCAGGGCGAAATGAAGCTTTCTTATGCTAAGTTAAAGGATGAGTTTAAGCGCTCCGATTATCAGTTCTTTTTACAAAATAAAGGCAAAGAATGTACCTCGGCCAGTGACCAGCGTATCAATGCCCAGCGCTTTTGCTTTAGCGTTCCTGTGAAAGGGGCTATCTATCCACAAGTCAGTAACTTAAGCTTAATCCAATCCAATTATCGCGCCTTAAGCAAGCCTTATATGGTCAATTTTTATACGCAGTCGCAGCAAAACCAAGTATCTCGTAGCGGTGCAAATACCGCTCAAAAGCTAGTATTACTACCTTTTGCCCTAGCCTTTGATGTCGTCACTTTCCCATTTCAACTATTAGAACAGTAAATCCTTGCTAAAAACGAGGACTTAAAATAAAAGGGCTGCTAATTTTTAGCAGCCCTTTTCTGTATAGATTACTCACGCTATCAATCACTTATCGCCAATCGTTTATGACATCATGAGTTAAATTCATGTTAAAATGAGCGCCTTTAAATTAGCCGTTGTTCTTATTGATGAATAACGGCTAACTTTTAGTGCCCTTTTTCTAATTAACAGGTCCGCTCATGTCTGCCGATACCATCGCCCGTACCGCCTTTAAACAAGGCACCAAACCGCTTTACGACTACGACAAACATTGGGCGAGCTGCTACGAGCCTGCGCCTTATTTACCGATGAATCGTGCTGAAATGGACGCTCTCGGTTGGGACGCCTGTGACGTCATCATCATCTCAGGTGATGCCTATGTCGATCATCCAAGCTTTGGTATGGCGATTATCGGACGCTTGCTAGAGTCACAAGGTTTTCGCGTTGGCATCATTGCGCAGCCAGACTGGAAGAGTAAAGACGCTTTTATGGAGCTTGGTAAACCCGTTTATGCCTATGGCGTAACCGCAGGCAATATGGACAGCATGATTAATCGCTATACTGCTGACCGTAAAATTCGTAGCGATGACGCTTACTCGCCAGGCAACGTGGCGGACAAACGCCCTGACCGCGCCGCTATCGTTTATAGTCAACGCTGCCGCGAAGCGTATCCCGATGTGCCGATTATCTTGGGCGGCATCGAAGGCAGCTTGCGCCGTATCGCCCATTATGATTATTGGTCGGATAAAGTCCGTCGCAGTATTTTGATCGATGCCCGTGCCGATGTTTTATTGTATGGTAATGCCGAGCGTGCCATCGTCGACGTGGTCCATGGTTTGTCAAAAGGCTATAGCTTTGAGCAAATGAGTAGCTTACGCGGTACAGCGTATTTATTGACCCCGACCCGTCGTCACTGGCAAGCGGGCATGACCGAAGTCGCCAGCAATGATGTCGATACCGTCGGTCGTGTTGACCCGATTATCAACCCGTATGTCATGACCGAAGACGTCGACCAATGCTCAATCGAGCAAAACAAACCTAGCGATTCTCCCGTTGGGCAAGCCATGTCGGGAATGACAGGAATGGCAGGCATGGCTTCACAGTATCCGGGCTTCGTCTCTGAACCAGTAACCAATAAAATTATCAATGCCGACCAAGTCGATGAAGACACGCAAGTAGTGCAAATGCGCGGTTTTGACAAACCTATGACTGCGCGTAAGCACAAGCTCAAAATGCCACCGCGTGAGAAAACCGTCATTCGTCTGCCTGATTATGAGCATGTCAAATCCGACCCAGTATTATATGCGCATGCCAGCCGTATCTTGCATCTCGAGACCAATCCGGGAAACGCCCGTGCGCTGGTGCAGCGTCATAGTAGTGGTGCAGGTAATTCGCATACCTCAATCGATGTCTGGCTCAACCCGCCACCGATTCCACTCTCGACCGAAGAGATGGACTACGTGTTTGACTTACCTTATGCACGCCTGCCGCATCCAAGCTATGGCGATGCGCACATTCCTGCTTATGACATGATTAAATTCTCCGTCAATATCATGCGCGGCTGTTTTGGCGGCTGTACTTTTTGCTCGATTACCGAGCACGAAGGACGCATTATCCAAAACCGCTCAGAAGACTCCATCCTACGTGAAGTCGAAGCGATTCGTGATGTCGCGCCCAACTTCACTGGCGTCATCTCTGACCTTGGTGGGCCAACTGCCAATATGTATCGTCTCAGCTGTAAAGACGAGACCATTGAAAAAAACTGCCGCAAGCCCTCGTGCGTCTATCCTGACGTCTGTGAAAACTTGATTACCGACCACAGTAATTTGACCAAGCTATACCGTAAAGCGCGTGATATCAAAGGCGTAAAAAAGATTCTTATCGCCTCAGGACTGCGTTATGACTTGGCAATTAAAGACCCTGAATATGTCAAAGAGTTGGTCAGTCATCACGTCGGTGGCTATCTAAAAATTGCTCCTGAGCATTCAGAAGAAAACGTCTTATCAAAAATGATGAAGCCTGGCATGGGCAATTACGATAAGTTCAAAGCCATGTTTGAGCAGTACAGCCAAGAAGCGGGCAAAGAGCAGTATCTGATTCCTTACTTTATCGCCGCCCATCCGGGCACCAAAGATGAAGACATGATGAACTTAGCACTTTGGCTTAAAAACTATGGCTATCGCGCCGACCAAGTGCAGGCGTTCTATCCAAGCCCAATGGCGACCGCGACCACCATGTATCACACCCACAAAGACCCGCTACACAAGGTGAGCCGTAGCGAAGGTGATATGGATATCGTCAAGTCTGGTAAGCAGCGTAAATTACACAAAGCTTTCTTGCGCTACCACGATCCAAAAAACTGGGTATTATTGCGTAAAGCGCTACAAGAAATGGGACGCAGTGATTTAATTGGTAAAAATCGTGGCTGCTTAATCCCGCCATTTAACGCCAGCTTAGAAGGGCGCGACGCGGCACAAGACAGCTATCAATCAGCACGTAAAAAGAACAGTCGTTTGGGCAATGACTCAGTGAAGCGCAGCAATAATAGCCCGAGCGCTGCAAAAAACACCTCGAGCAGAAACAATAAAAAAGTCAGCAAAGGTAACTTCCAAACTCAGCATACGGGTTTGCCACCACGTAAAACTAAGTAGTTAACCAATCATTAAATTGCTGTTAAGCAGGCTCAAACGTCTTTATTAATATCAACAAAAAGCGCCTATCGGCTAAGCAGTCGATAGGCGCTTTTTGTTTGACATAGGCTTATTTTTAATGCACTTATAGTTAAAATATTCTAAAAACGCTATAGTGCTGCTGGTATGAAATTTTTGCAGCCTTTGTCTGCGTAGGCATAGTAAGCAAGAAAAATTAATATCAGCAGTACCTGATGTATCAATATTGCTTCTCCCTAACTATCCTTCCCTATTTTAAAACCTGATCATTCGAGCGTTACATTAGTCAGCGTTTAAGTAACTAAGCAAACACGTGACAAACAATTTCTAACATTCTCCAGTAATAGTTTTCGTTACCATATGCGCTATATGCTTAACGCATAGTTAAAAACAAATACATGATAATTTTTATACCTTTGGAGAAAACCATGAATACGCTAACTAAAATTGCAACGGCCCTACCTGCTCTTGCCCTATTAAGCGCTTGTGCGACTACTGCTCCCACTACTACGCCAAATGCATCAGAAACGCCTGCATCAGAAAGCGTAACCGATGCCGCTTACGATCGCATGGCACCAGCACCTTATACTTGTACTGACGACAGCAAAATCATGGCAAAACAGTCAATCAATAAAAAACAAGTCATGCTAAATGCAACCATGCCTAAAGTACAATGGAATGAGCAACCAATCATCTTAAATGGTGAAGTGCAAGGCGATACAGCAAGCTATATCAACGAGTCAAACCCTGAAGCTGTCTATGCATGGCACATGAAAGACGACAAAGGTATCTTTGCTATCAAATGGGCAGACGGTAAAGAATACCAAGTAAATTGCCAAGTGGGTAGATAATGATTTCGGTTTAATCGTTCCTTGATAACGATAAACCTATAATTATTAAGCTTAGCATTACTATAAACAGTCATCATTTGGTGGCTGTTTTTTTATACCTGCCATTTTGTATCAAACTATATAGTTAAAATACT
>NZ_JBQSXN010000008.1:0-66626 GCF_052378235.1 Psychrobacter sp. AOP3-A1-26 | reverse complement strand
AGCTCAATGGGTTTGGTTATCAAGGTGGTGTCAATGCGAGATGACAACGGTTGACGCCTGATATTCACGCCATAGAAGGACGTGGTTTTACGGCGCTTTTTGATAAAATTATAGAAAAACATGCAATCTTAAACTGCTATCGTGAATATCTATGCTATATGGCACTTATTAGGCCAATTAAAAGCTTTTAAGGCTTTCGTATTAATAACCATTATACTATACGCCAGTGCTGTGAGCAGGATAACCACTCATAGTTGAATACCAATGAATGCCCACATTGACGATGATAGATTGAAAAATTTATCAATTTGCGTCATTATGAGGCAGTTTTTTATCCCAAAATGGTGCGACATCAGTGCAAAAATCCAATTCTAAGTTACCAAATACCAAATTATCACAGTCATCTAAGTCTGTTAAACACACGCTACCTTCACAGCAGCGTGGCTTGGTATTTAGTAGTCTGATATTAATTGTTATTATCGCTGGTATGGTGCTATTGGCGCTATATTTAATCAAACTTGATCGCACCATTACTCATAAGTTTGAGGGTAAACGCTGGGATATTCCTGCCAAAGTATACTCACAGCCGCTTGAGTTATACCAAGGTGCTAGTGTCGATAAAGATACGATGAAGACCTGGCTGGAATTGCTTAATTATCAAAGCAATAAAGCCTATGATCGCACGGGCACCTATCACAAATCAGGCAACACCTACTTTATCCACACCCGCGGTTTTAGTTATAGCGCCAACGATGTGGACAAAGAGCAAGTCATCAAAATGACCATTGCTGGCAATAAAATTGAGTCGGTACAAAGCACCTTGCCTGCCAAAAGCGGTATTATTCGTTTAGAGCCTGTCAATATTGGTGGTATTTATCCAGACAGCAATGAAGACCGTATGGTCGTCTCATTAGATGACGTGCCGCAGCCGTTGATTGATGCGCTAATCGCTACTGAAGACCGCGCGTTTTATGAGCACAAAGGGGTCTCTATACGCGGTATTGCTCGCGCCGTACTGAACAACTTTTCTGGTGGCTCTAGACAAGGCGGTTCGACCATCACTCAGCAGCTGATTAAAAATTTCTATCTCAACTCAGACCGTACCCTAAAACGCAAAGCCAACGAAGCATTTATGGCGGTACTACTTGAGCTACATTATAGCAAAGATGAAATTTTACAAACGTATCTAAACGAGATTTACTTAGGGCAAAATGGCAACCGTTCTATTAACGGTTTCGGTTTGGCCTCACAGTTTTATTTTGACAAACCTTTAAAAGAGTTGCGCTTAGATCAGCAAGCGATGCTGGTCGGTATGGCAAAAGGTCCTAGTGTTTATAACCCGCGTCGCCATCCAAATGATTCAAAAGCACGCCGTGACGTGGTGCTTAGCAATATGCTAGCCGTTGGCTCACTTAGCCAAGAAGACTACGACAAAGCCTTAGAAGAGCCGCTAGGTATCGTCGATAAGCCTGTTGAAGGCAAGAGTCAGTTCCCCGACTTTTTGGATATCGTCAAACGCGAATTAAACACCGTCTACTATTCTGATGACCTCAAAAATGAAGGTTTGATTATCATCAGTACCTTGGACCCTATCGCGCAATTGGCCGCAGACAAAGCCGTTGATAAGAAATTAGGTGAACTACGTCGTAAAGGTAGCAAAACCAAAGATCTACAAGGTGCATTGGTGAGTGCCAATCCAGAAACTGGCGAGCTGGTCTCTGTGGTAGGTAGCGGCAGTGAATTTACTGGCTTTAACCGTGCCGTCGATGCCAAACGCCAAGTAGGTTCATTATTGAAGCCCATTATTTATATGACCGCGCTTGAAAGCGGACGCTATAATCTAGCCAGTTCAGTAGATGATTCGCCGATTACTGTCAATCTAAGCGACGGTACAAAATGGAATCCAAGAAACTACGACAACCGTGACCATGGCTATGTACCCTTTACCACGGCCCTGTCTAAATCTTATAACCATAGTGCGGTACGCTTGGGTATGGAGTTTGGGGTCAACACCTTTGCCAAACAGTTACAACGCATGGGGGTCAAAGAAAAAATACCACCCTATCCTTCGGCTTTGTTAGGCTCTGTCAATCTTAGCCCGATGGATATGCTCGGCGTCTACCAAGTCTTTGCCACCGGTGGCTTCCGCACGCCTATCCATAGTATCCGTACCGTAATCGATGATCGTGGCCGCATATTGCAGCGTACTGGCCTAAATACTCAGCGCAGCATTCCACCTGAGACAAACTTTTTGACAAACTATGCGCTACAACAAGTGGTCTCAAACGGTACTGCTAGACGGGTACAATCACTTGGTAGTAACTTAAACTTGGCAGGTAAAACAGGCACCACGAACGATTATCGTGATGCTTGGTTTGCCGGTTACAGTGGCAACTATGTCAGCGTGGTTTGGGTGGGCCGTGATGATAACAAGCCGATTGGTCTAAGCGGTGGCACTGGCGCGTTGCCGGTTTGGGTTGATTATATGAAGCGCTTAAAACTGACACCTGTGGCACTACCAGAGCCTGAGGGTATCGAATGGTTATGGTTAGAGAACAACTCAGGCAAACTCTCTAATGAGCGCTGTGCCGACGCCCGCTATCTGCCAGTGATGTCAGCACATTTACCAGAAGAGGCCAGCAGCTGTGCCATTGGCTTATACCAACAAGAGCGTGCTCGTGAGCAGATGCAGTGGCAAAATCAGAGGGGCGCGACCGATCAGCAACGCCGCCGTGAAAATTTAGAAAGTCCAAATGGTGACGCCGTTGAAACAGACGATGACGATAGTGCCGAGCAAAATGGTGACACACCCAATCGTGCTGACACTTGGTACGACCGCGCAGTTGAATGGTTCTAAAATTGCTATTAAAAATCAAAAAGGATCTCGAGATGGTGTTACCTCTACAACAAACTGTATCGGTTAAAGAAGCTATTATTAACCCGTTAAAAAAATACACAGCAGCCAATACGTTACTCGTAGCCAGTGCTGTGATTGGCATGCTAAGTTTGAGTGCTTGCCAAACTGCACCAAGTACGCCCACTGCGATGAAAACCTCGACCGTTCAAACGGTGCCATCCTCACAAACCCCAAAAACCTCCACAACGACGGTCACTCAAGCGCCCATTGTTAATACAGATATGGTTAGAACAGATAACGAAAACAATCATCCCATCGAGCCATACCCTACATCTGAGTCAACAAATCCATTGACGCAAGAAACGCCTGTATTCGCACCGTCTAATCCAATGTCGACCCAGCCTGACACGACTATAATAGCGCCTTCTCGTGAAGACTATATAATCTCTGAGCCATCAGCGCCTTCACATAATGAGCTGTTGGAGCGTGCCAGAAAAAACTCACAACAAAAATCCCAGCAACCAGTCATTAATAACAGCAATCTACCAGCATTTCGCAATTTGATGCAAGCGGGAATCAGTCAGCTAAAATCTGGCCAACTAACCAATGCTGAAAACAGTTTTACCCGTGCTCAACGCATGGCACCCAAGTCGTCTGCGGTTTATTTTTATTTGGCCCAAGTAGCACTGAAAAAGAACCAACCTCGCAAGGCAGAAGCCATGGCAAGGCGTGGACTGAGCGTTTCTCAAGATGCTAATCGCAGGCGCGCGTTATGGCAAATAATTTTGCAGTCAGGACAAGCACAAGGCAACTCGCGTGTGGTCAGTGAAGCCAAACAAGCATTGCGTTAATATCAAGACATATCGAAGTGAATCGATACTAAGTTTATAACTTTGTAATCTATAGTTAAATCACTTTAGAATAGATACAAGCGCTACTGGAGTAAATTTTTCGCAGCCTCTGTCGGCGTAGGCACAGCAAGCCAGAAAAACTTACTTCAGTAGTGCATGGTTATTAATGTGTCGACTTTAATCTCCAACTGACTATACTCACTTTTTCTATTCTGCACCCTCATTATTTATCCAAATCATACATTCATTTTTATTTTAGCTTAAGGTTATCGTTATGGCATGGCAACAACTGCATTTACAATGTGAAAAAGCAAACGTCGATTTGGCTGAGGCGCTGCTACTAGAGGCAGGCGCATTATCAATAGCCTTAGACGACGCAGGTGATCAACCTTTGTTTGAGCCACTTCCTGGTGAGTCACCACTGTGGGATGAGGTCATCCTAACAGGATTATTTGATGCCACTACCGATGCTGGTAATCGTCAGGCCATCGAGCAGCTAAGTCATGACATCGCCGCACAAGTACAAGCCACCCGACTTTGGCTAAGTGCTGTCGATGACAAAGACTGGGAGCGCGAATGGATGAGCAACTATCACCCAATAGAATGTGCCAATAACTTGTGGATTGTGCCTAACTGGCTAACGCCGCCCAATCCTGACGCGACTAACATTATTATGGATCCTGGCTTAGCCTTTGGTACTGGCTATCACGCCACCACACGCTTATGCCTCGACTGGTTAACAGAACAAGACTTAAAAGACAAAGTCGTGATTGATTACGGTTGCGGTTCAGGTATTTTAGGCATCGCCGCTTTATTATTGGGTGCACGCCAAGTTTACGCAGTCGATATTGATCCCCAAGCGGTGCTCGCAACCAATCAAAATGCAGCACGTAACCATGTTGGTGATCGTCTACAAGCGTTTTTGCCAGAAGACTTCACTGATTACTGCTCGCAAAATGATGTCTTACCTGTAGAAGCTATCATCGCCAATATTTTGGCCAAACCACTTATCGGCTTAGCCCCTTATTTCGCCACCTTAATCGCACCGAAAGGTCGCATTGTATTGGCAGGCTTAATCGAGTCGCAAACCGAACAAGTAACGGCGGCTTACCAACCTTATTTTACGCTTGATGCAAAACATGCTTTTACGGCACAAGAAGACCAACATTGGCAGCGTTTATCTGGTATATTTACAGGCTAGCAACATTTAATTACATCTGTTACGATAGAGGGCAGTCAAATGTTATGTGTTTGACGCCACTCTGTCCATGACTCATAGAATTTTAGAGCTTTTAAATGGCAGTATTAGCACCATAGGCAGCTTTTAGTGAGTGGCTCAGCGGTAGTGATAACCATACTTTCTTGGATTCAACCCTATGACCACCCCAATAAAAACCCAGTGCCCTCATTGCCAAGCTTGCTTTAAAGTAAAACAAACTCAGTTAAATAAAGTCAACGCCACTGTTAGCTGTGATCAATGCCAGCGAAATTTTTTGGTCAATAAGCATCTAATCGTCACTCCTAACTCCCCCAATGACACTACTATTCAAGCAGATATCGACTCTACTCAACCTAAAGCACGGTCATCAAAAGACTTCCCATCCGATACATTGATTCATGACGACTTGATTTATGATGATATGGATATCGATGAGTCAAAAGAGAGCGGTTTGGAGTATGACTCTTTAGATAGTATGGATGCTTGGTTGACTCAAGCCAGTCTTAGCTCTACAACAACGAACACCCCCTCAAAGAGCCGCGCTAAAACGTCTGATAAAAACGCCAATTCATTGGTGAAATCAACTTCTAACACTGTAACAAACCACTCATCATCCGCACAGGTTGCACTAAGTTCGGCAGCCGCTAATGATATTCGTGCAAACGTTGATGCTGCCACTGACAACGCCTGGCTCGAAAAACTCCTTAAAGACCAAAATATAGACCAAAACATACCGCAAGATGATACAGATTTATCGCAGTTATTACTCGATATGGGTGTGCCACTCAAACATGAAGACAGTGCTGCTACTAACGGGACTGTAAATAGAGGGGCTGTAAAAAAACCACCAGCCCATCACAGCTCAACTCCTGAAAGGCGCTCGGTCGCATCGTTACTGTGGATACTCGGATGCTTGGTATTAGCCATGTTGCTTTTTGCACAATATGTCATTTTCAACTTAGAAACCTTGGTAAAAACCCCCGCTCATGCAGAGCGCCTTCAAGCCATATGTTCGATCGCGGCTTGTAGTTTACCCAGTGCAGATCTAATGGCATTTACTATTAACAACCCCAGTCACAAACCCAGTCAAATCAATCAAACCGGCAGGTTTAGCGATGTCAGCGCCACATTGAGTAATCAGAGCGCAACCGCGCAGCTATACCCTAATGTTAAGGTCAGCGTTTACGGCGCAGACAATCTGATTGGTGAATTTATCGCGGCACCAGACGATTATCTATTGAGCAAGCAGAATCAATTAGCCGCTAATAGTGACAGAAAACTACTGTTTACAATACCTGTTGCTAATGCACAAATTCGCGAAGTGACCTTAAATGCTCTGTATTAAGCCTATTTTTATTTATACTTTTTGGATAGGCTATAATATCTCTAGCCCATTTACTCGCTTTCGTTCAGTTTGAGGTTACGCCCTAATTCATCAAAGTCTAATCCAGACAAGAGGCAAATCAACGGTAATGCTAAGATAGTGACCAATCTTTCGGTGCTAGACGATGTTAATTTGATATAATGCCTTAACATCTTACGGTTTGACTCTTTCTAACCCAAAGGACATTATCTTATGGCACCTCATGTACAGCATAATGCCAATCATTTTGCCAAAAGCTCTGAGCATCCTGCCGACTATACTAAAGAAAACTGCCTTCACCCCACTCAAGATGTTGAGTACGCTCCAGACAACCATAATAGTCATGCGCAAGAGCCTCTGCGGGTACATGTTGAGCGTGTGGTACGCCAGTATTTTTCGATGCTAGGCGATGAGATGCCCACCGACCTATACGAGCTTATCTTAAGACAAGTCGAAGAACCCCTGCTATCCGTCGTCCTTGAAAAAACTCGGGGCAATCAAACCAAATGTGCGCAAATTTTAGGTCTCAATCGCGGCACCTTACGCAAAAAACTCAAAACTTATGATTTAATGTAGCACCGGCTATATGAGTCTACCTATTTTCACTGACAATTCTTATGCATGGCCATTCATTATTCATGACCTTATCTATCGTGACTTTATCCATGGTGACCATGTCTGCAATGATTGTCGCTATCACCTTGCCAGACATCAATGTCAGGCTTTTTTTATGGAAGTTTTTTTATGAGTACAACCCCACTTGCTCTATTATCAGTTTCCGATAAATCTAATATCGTTGAATTTGCTCAAGGCCTCATTAAAGCAGGTTTTGGCTTATTGTCTACTGGCGGTACTTATCGGCTACTCACAGAAAACAATGTCGATGTGACCGAAGTGTCAGATTACACTGGCTTTCCTGAAATGATGGATGGCCGTGTTAAAACGCTGCATCCGAAAATTCATGGTGGTATCTTAGGCCGCCGTGGTACCGATGATGCAGTGATGAATGAGCACGCGATTGAGCGTATTGATTTGGTTGTGGTAAATCTATATCCTTTTGCTCAAACCATTGCTCGTAGCGACGTTACCATGAATGATGCCATCGAAAACATCGATATTGGCGGTCCTACGATGGTGCGTTCGGCGGCAAAAAACCATGCTCACGTAGGTATCGTTACCGATCCAGCAGATTATCAGCGCATACTTGCAGCCTTAGGGGATGGCACTGAGTTGACAACGGCCCTACGCTACGACTTAGCGGTCAAGGCATTTGAACATACTGCCCAATACGACGGTATGATTGCCAATTTCTTAGGCAGCCGTGTTAATGAAAATCAAGAACCTGAGAATTTTTCGCGTACATTTAATGTTCAGCTTGAAAAAGTTCAAGACCTACGTTATGGCGAAAACCCGCATCAAAACGCCGCTTTTTATACTGAAAATCAGCCGTTAAAAAGCCAACAAGCCTCTATTGCGACCGCTAAGCAGTTGCAAGGTAAAGCGTTATCGTACAATAATATTGCCGATACTGATGCAGCGCTTGAATGCGTTAAAGCCTTTAGTACGCCTGCCTGCGTTATCGTTAAGCACGCCAACCCTTGCGGCGTTGCAGTGGATAACGATCAAGTAGCCGCTTATCGCACTGCCTTTAGCACTGACCCTGAGTCTTCTTTTGGTGGCATCATTGCCTTTAACCGCCCCTTGACGTTGGTGGCTGCTAAAGCCATTATCGACAATCAGTTTGTAGAAGTTATTATTGCCCCTAGCATTGAAGACGGTGTTCTTGAAGCGACTGCGTCAAAGAAAAATGTCCGCGTATTGGTATGCGGTGAGTTACCAACACCAGATCAGCGCGATGGCCAGCTTGACTATAAACGTGTCAACGGTGGTTTGCTTGTTCAAGAACAAGATCTTGGTCTAATTACAGCAGATGATCTAAAAATTGTCACTGACGTGCAGCCAACTGAAGCACAAATTGCTGACCTGCTGTTTAGCTGGAATGTGGCAAAATACGTCAAATCCAACGCCATCGTTTATGCCAAAGGTCAGCGCACTATCGGTGTGGGTGCGGGTCAAATGAGCCGTATTAACTCAGCCCGTATCGCTGCTATCAAGGCTGAGCATGCAGGACTTGCCACTGAAGGCGCAGTAATGGCATCTGATGCTTTCTTCCCGTTCCGTGATGGCATTGATAATGCAGCTGAAGTAGGTATCGCTGCTATCATTCAGCCAGGCGGCTCTATGCGTGATGATGAGACCATCGCTGCGGCAAATGAGCATGGTATCGCCATGGTATTCACTGGCATGCGTCATTTCCGTCATTGATATGCTCTAAACAGCACTTCATGTGTTAATATAAGTATTGAAAAAAGCCACTGTAACTATAGTTACAGTGGCTTTTTCATATCAAATATTTATGGCTGTTTAAGTTTAAAGACCAGCCAAACGCTTAACGTCCCTGCGCATTGGCCATATTAGAGTCATTAATCTCAACTTTATACACCAAACGTAGATAATCTAAATAATCTTGTAGCTGGTCTTGACCTAAGTTATCACGAATAATGGTCGCGGTTTGTGCTCTTTGCATATCAGACAATGGTGATTGCTGCTCCGTCTTAATACGATCGCCCACCAATACCGTCGCACCCATCTCAGATTCGCTAGCAACGGCCACGACAGCATTTTCAGCCGCTTGCTTACTGAACGCTAGCCCACGCTCTTTTTCTGTCAATACTGTGGTCTGACGGTTCACATCACCCAATGCTTGAAAGCTGACTGGTTGCTTACTGATATCAGCAGTGGTTTTAATCCCAGCAGCAACTGCTTGAGCATCTTTTAGCGCCAACGCCGTGGCTTTTTGTTGACGTAATACTTGAGTGATTATCGGTGTAGCCGCTGATAAGGTTAATACTTTAGTCGGACGATAATTACTCGGCTGTACCCATACTGTACCATTCCCAACTTTTATACCTGCAGTTACTGCTTGATCTTGAATCGTAAATTCATCAAACGCTTGCTTGATTACTGCTGGTTGAGACAGTACCGATTGGTTGTTTTCTTTACGGTAATCTTTGATATGCTTGAGCGTCACGTTTTCTTGCTGAGCAATATCTTCGATACTAAAACCATCTGCGGCCAAGTCATTAATCGATGTCACTTTATCGGCATAGATTTCCTGACGCTTATATTCTTTTGCTTTAACCGTCAGCTCGTCACGCATGCTTTCTAGGCTTGGCGTTTTGCTACCATTGTCTTCGGTGACCGTAAATATTTGATAGCCAAAGCTGGTCTTAATAGGTGCCGTGACATCGCCAACACTTAGACCCTCTAGCGCCTTTTCAACGGCAGTGGCGTCATTACCAAATACTGCCGCGTTAAAGCGACCGATATCACCGCCCGTTTCTCCTGATGGATCATCAGACTCTGCTTTAGCAAGCTTGGTAAATGACTCACCTTTATCTAGACGCGTTTTCACTTTGTCAGCACGAGCCTTAGCGTTATCACCGGTTAATAGGATTTGGCTAACTTTACGCTCGTCAGTGATCGCAAGACCTTGCTTATAAGCTTCATATTGCTGCTGTAAATCTTCTTTAGTAATGTCGCTCACTTCAATGGTTTGCGGGCTCAATTGCAGATAAGCCAAATCGACCATTGCTGCACTTTTCAGCGTTTCTTTATTACCATCATAATATGCTTGTATGTCATTTTTGCTCAGTTTTACTTTGTTTTGATAGCCTTGCCAATGAAAGCGATGTAGCCAGATATTGCGCGACTCAAGCTGTAGGTCGATTAATTGACTGACCGCTTGCATCGGATAAATAGCGGTACCAACGATACTGGCATTGAGCTGGTCGAGACTTAATTGATTACGAAATTCAGCAAACAGCTGATTTTTGGTCATGCCACGTTGACGTAAAAAGTTCGAAAACTGATCGTTAGAGAAGTTGCCTTCTGCATCTTTAAATATCTCTTCTTGACGCAGCAGACGATTAATCGTGTCATCAGAAACAGTCATACCAAGCTTGCCCGCTTGCTGCTCTAACAAGGTACGATCAATAAGCCCTTTTAATACTTGCTCATGCAGTACATCTTCATTTAATAGACTGGCATCATCAACCTGCTCTAATATTTCGGTACGACGGTTATTCACGGCAGTCTGATACTCTGACAGCCCGATACTTGCTTCACCCACCTGAGCAACTTGGTTGGGATCAACGCCACCGCCAAAATAGCTTTCGACACCCAATAGAGCGAGCGGCGATAGGCATAAAATCAATAAAATGCGACCTGGCCAGCTTTTTAAAAAATCGCGCAATTTATCCATAGTTATCTCTACTTTATTAACCTATATTGATGAAAAACCATTGTAATACTATTATTAATATCGATGCTATCTAAGCAGGCAATGGTAAGAGTAAGAACATGTACATGTTATATAGGTTGTGTTGCAGCAACCTGATTTTGACAATGCGTCTATCGCGCGCCCTATGATACGTGATTTTTAATGCAGACTCAAAATATTCACGTTATATGATGCAAACTATAGCACTAAAAAAGCACCTAAATATTAGGTGCTTTTTTATCGCTTCTATTGTGAACTACGCTATGAGCGACTGTCTATTATTTTACTGCTAACAAACGCTATTTTTATTCGTATATCACGTTCATTATATAGCGCTTATCTATAATAGAAATAAACTTTCTTAGTTTAAGCGCTCTTTTAAGTTTTTGCCAGCTTTGAAGCTTGGTACTTTGCTTGCTGGAATACTAAGCTCTTCACCAGTCTTAGGGTTACGGCCTGTACGGGCTTTACGGTCTTTTACGCTAAAAGTACCAAAGCCAACCAATGAGATACTATCACCAGCTTCTAACGCTTCACCAACACTTTCCATAACAGCATTCAATGCATCACCAGCTTGGGTTTTATTTAGACCACTTTTGTCTGCGATGCTATCAATTAATTCTGACTTATTCATAAAATTTCCTTCAAGTTTAAGGGGATAATAAATGCTCACGCCAAGTATTGTAACGCTCTCATAGCACTTAAGCAATAAAAACTACCTGACCCACATATTAACGAGTTTCACTTTGTTATCGTCTTTATATCAAGGCAGCATAGGGAGCGCAAGCGATTTTACATATTTTTGTGTACTGTACTACGTATTTGACACTCAATGTTACGCAAAACATCTGCAACGGTTCTAACTACTCATCACTTTAGCTTACTATGAGTTCGGCTTACGTAGCCGAACTGTGTCGATTTATGGTTTTCAGCCGTTGCCAGGCAATATTAATACATTACCAGTCATTAATACCAGTGTCTTTATCGACTGCCGAATTGTAAGGTAATAATTTACCCACTGGTAGCGAATTAATAGAAACTAGCGTTACTTTTTATTATAAAGACGTTAATATAAGCAAAATATCACTGCACATCTTGGATGGGTTTCGACTCTTGTTTGTCTTTTGCCTCTGATTTGCCAAATAAAAAACGGATTACTTACATGAAGCGTTCTACGTTGTCTCACTCTTTTCTCAATATTATTCTGGTGTTCATCGAGTCGGCGCTGACCCTACTGTTACGTCTAGACCCCGAGCTACGTAAAGCCGCTTATCCACTTGCCAAGCAAGGTACTGTCGTGGCTCTGCGCTTATATTTACCACATGTAGAGGTTTTCGCCACTTTTAGTACCAAAGGTGTGTTGCTCGATTCCAATTTACCCATCGGGCGTAGCGAGCCTGACGTCGTCATCAATGCTTATAGTCTTCAAGTAATCAACGCGATTACCACTCACGATAGCGAAACCACGGAAAAGCTACAGATGCGTGGGGAGTCCGTTCAGGTACAGCTAGTCAAGCAGTTTATTATGCAACTCGGTCTTGGTAGCTTAATCCAAGGCTTGATTAAAAAGATAAAAGGTGGCAAAGGCAAATCCAAACCTACAGAAGCTGAAATGGCAGATAAGAAGGAAAGCTATAAGCTACGCATTAAAGAACAACAAACTCAAATCAATACCTTGACCATCAAAAACCGCGAACTTGAAACCACGGTTAAAGAATTACAAAGCAAGCAAAAAACATTCATGATCGTGACGGTGGTCGCGCTCGTTGTTATGGTTGGATCAATCATCACATTATTAATGAATTAGTTTAGGCAATGCCGAGTTCGGCAATACTAAAAATACATTTAACTGCAACTATTATATTGTTTGATGAATTGAGCGCTTAATGCCTGTAATAAGATATTAAACGCTTTGTTCGGCTTTTATACTCATATGCCAATTGCTCTAAACATCAACATTCCTCTCGCACTGCCCCCTCTTTTATTGCCCTTATTATTAACACTATTGATCACATTGTTTTTATCAATCACAGTTATAAGCTGCATTAACCATTCAACCACATTTTAATCTTGACTAAATTACTCGGGATTAAGTATAATTGGATTAATCGTTACACACATCGGGTGCACCATCTGTTGTTTAATGACGATAGAACACAATTTAGCGGTAGATATGTAGATACTCTGATAGGCCACTCTCATGTTATTTCAATAGTGCCTACAGATACCCTCTCGTTAAGATCGTTGTTAAATATAAAAAACATAAAAGTTTGGAGATAACACATGCGTTTGACTACCCGAGGCAGATACGCCGTTACTGCATTATTGGATTTGGCACTACAAACCAGTCAACAAGACAGTGCAGTATCATTATCTGATATTGCCAAACGGCAATCGATTTCTATCTCGTATCTGGAGCAACTATTCTCTAAACTACGTAAACGTGGTCTCGTTACTAGTATTCGCGGTGCAGCAGGTGGCTATCACCTCGCAAAACCATTGCACGAGATAGATGTCATGAGCATCATCTCTGCTGTCGACGAATCAGTTGATGCAATGCAGTGCGAAGGACGCGGTGACTGTCAAGGTGGTACAATGTGTCTAACCCATGATTTATGGTGTGCATTGTCCAATCATATCGAACAGTACTTGAAAAATATAACATTAGCGCAATTACTAGACATGGAAAATGTGCAATTAGTCTCAGAACGTCAGCACACACCCACTAAAAGTATTTCTATAAAAGATATCAATACTATTACCCTATCGAACAGCGAGGCAAACCCAGCATGAGCCAACATAACAACCTTATATACTTAGATTATGCCGCCACCACGCCAGTTGCAAAGTCAGTAGCTGCTAAAATGAGCGAGTATCTGACTGTAGATGGCATCTTTGGTAATCCAGCCTCGCGCTCGCACGGCTATGGCTGGCAAGCAGAAGAAGCGGTAGAAACAGCGCGTCAGCAAGTGGCTGAAGTGATCCACGCTGATCCACGCGAAATCGTCTTCACTTCTGGTGCAACAGAGTCTGATAACTTAGCCATTAAAGGCGCAGCACATTTCTATCAGTCTCGTGGCAAACACATCATTACCAGTAAAATTGAACACAAAGCAGTATTAGATACTTGCCGTGAGCTTGAGCAAGAAGGTTTTGACATTACTTATCTTGAGCCACAGCCAAGCACTGGTTTGATTTTACCAGAACAAGTTAAAGATGCTTTGCGTGAAGACACTATCTTAGTCTCACTGATGATGGTAAACAACGAACTTGGTACGATTACTGATGTGGCTGCTATTGGCGATATCACTCGTGAAGCCGGTGTGGTTTTCCATGTCGATGGCGCACAGTCTGTAGGTAAAGTGCTGATTAATCTCGAAGAAATGAAAATCGACTTAATGAGTTTTTCAGGTCACAAAGCATACGGTCCTAAAGGTATCGGTGCGCTATTTGTTCGCCGTAAGCCTCGTATTCGTTTGAAAGCCGAACAACACGGTGGTGGTCATGAGCGTGGTATGCGTTCTGGTACCTTGCCAACCCATCAAATCGTTGGTATTGGTGCCGCATTTGCCTTAGCCAATGAGCGTTACCAAGAAGACCATGCTCACGCAGCGAAACTACGTCAAAAACTGTGGGACGGTCTACAAGATATCGAAGAGATCTACCTTAACGGTGATTTAGAGAACAGTGTACCTAATATCGTAAATATCAGCTTTAACTTTGTCGAAGGCGAGTCATTAATGATGTCGCTAAAAGACTTAGCTGTCTCATCAGGTTCGGCCTGTACGTCAGCGACACTTGAACCATCCTATGTACTACGTGCTATTGGTCGCCCAGATGAATTAGCACACAGCTCGATACGTTTCAGCTTCGGTCGTTATACCACTGAAGAAGATATCGAAACCGTTATTAAGCAAATGCATGAAGCCGTTGATAAATTACGCGCGCTATCACCACTTTGGGATATGTACCAAGAAGGTGTTGATTTAAATTCAGTCGAATGGGCTGAGCACTAAAATTATTGAGAATATAAACATGGCTATTAAATGTAGCCATCAAACGATTAATCAGACAATTAAATTACGTGTTTGACCCCAATTATCGATGAGCAAATAACACTTCAAACTAATCAGTTATTGCTCATCATCTAACTAGGAGAAAACCTCATGGCCTATAGTGACCAAGTTATTGATCATTACGAAAACCCACGCAACGTTGGTAATTTTGACAAAAACGCCAAAAATATCGGTACTGGTATGGTTGGTGCCCCAGCTTGTGGCGACGTGATGCGTCTACAAATCCAAGTCGATGACAACGGTGTTATCGAAGATGCACGCTTTAAGACTTATGGCTGCGGTTCAGCAATTGCATCAAGCTCGCTCGTTACCGAGTGGCTTAAAGGCAAGAGCTTGGATCAAGCTGGCGAAATTAAGAACAACGATATCGCTGAAGAATTGGCATTGCCACCAGTAAAAGTGCATTGCTCTGTACTAGCAGAAGATGCCATTAAAGCCGCTATCAGCGACTATAAAGGTAAGCATAGTACAGCAGCTGACGCTGTTACAGAAGAAGCTACCAGCTAAATCGTTTAGCCTGTGCGCTATATCTTTATGGTAGTACAGTGTTAACGAATTACTGAAAGCGACTGACGCTAAAAAGGTGACAATGACGCTTATGCAATTGTCACCTTTTACTTTATATTGTCAGTTTAGATAGAATCTATCTCGGCACCATTTTATAATACATATTTTTTTTATTAATGGCTTCTTAATTAAGTTAATACCTCTATTATTGATAATCAATGGGAGTTGGCATGATTGAAATGACAGAACGCGCCGCCCAGCATGTTCGAGATTTTTTGGACAACCGCGGCAAAGGTGAAGGCATTCGAGTGGGCATTCGTACGGCTGGCTGTTCAGGCTTAGCCTATGTTTTAGAGTTCGTCGATACGCCTGACGAAAATGACACGCGCTATGAAAGCCGCGATGTTAGTATCTTTATTGATCCTAAAAGCCTAGTATATTTAGACGGGCTACTAATGGACTATGAAAAAGAAGGTTTAAACGAAGGTTTTAAGTTCACTAACCCCAATCAAAAGGGTGAATGTGGTTGCGGTGAGTCCTTTACAGTCTAGGGCTTTCGTACTTTGTGTTTAAGCTTAGCTGGTAATTTAAGCTCAAGCGATGAACTATTACAGCTACAACGGTATAATGAACCCAGTCGTAAACAAGTCCTTAGTCTGAAAAACTTAAAAAACAAATAAAAAAGTAAGGCGCATGACATGACAAATATTACTCAAGAAGCACAGTTTGATAACTTCTTTGCCCTATTTGAGCAGCCTGTACAATTTGAAGTCAATCAAGACAACCTCGACCAACATTTACGTCTGCTACAAAAACGTTATCACCCTGACAATGTCGTCAAAAACGGCACAGATGCTGCACAAGCGAAACAGCAATCTGAGCAAGCTTCTGCGCTAATCAACCAAGCGTATCAAGCATTAAGCGCCCCCGATAGCCGGGCAAGCTACCTATTAGATATGGCAGGCCAAGCACAGAATGTGGAGCACTCTATCGCAGACTTAGATTTTTTAGAAGATGCGATGCAGATGCGGATTGATTTAGATGAAGCCATTGACGATAAAAATCGTTCAACCTTACAACAGCTACATCCACAGATTACTGAACGTCTGGCTAAACAGTCTCAACGCTTTAGTAGTGCCTACCAAAATCAAGACTGGCAAACAGCGATCGATGCGACCCAAAAACTCAAGTTTTTAGTAAAATTGAATGCTGACGTAACCACAGGACTTGATGAAGTGGCTACTACTGAACATTCAGATGACGATGATTTATACGTTTAATATTTTATTTTAAGCACTCTTAACCGATCGGCTTTTCTGTTTCTATAGTAAGATAGCTGCGGTAGTGCGTATGTTGTATTTGCTCCATTTCACTTATTCATTTTATCTCTGAGTTATCTTATGTCTTTATTGCAAATTGCCGAACCCAATCAAAGCGCTCAACCTCACCAGCATCATTTTGGTCTGGGAATCGATCTTGGTACCACACGCTCATTAGTGGCAGTGGTACGTTCAGGCAAAGCGCAGGTCTTAGAAGCAGGCACAAGTACAGATACCTTACTCCCTTCTGTTGTTTATTATCCCAGTACAGGCAAGCCTCTTGTTGGCTATGATGCCCTAGCCCATTTAGCGGATGATCCAAAAAATACGATCGTCTCGGCTAAGCGGTTTATGGGCCGTAGTCAAGCGGATATTAAGTTCTCTCATCCTTATGAGTTGAGTGGCAACAAAGACGATATGCCAGCATTCGTGACCAGCCAAGGGGATGTTTCTCCGGTCGAAGTCTCAGCACGTATATTAGCAGCGCTTGAGCAACGTGCTGCAAGTACATTGCCTGCAGATAGCATCGAAGGCGCGGTCATTACCGTTCCAGCCTATTTTGATGAAGCTCAACGTCAAGCGACAAAAGATGCGGCGCAAGCGGCAGGTATCAATGTTTTACGTCTCTTGAATGAGCCCACTGCTGCTGCCGTTGCCTACGGTCTCGACCAGACAACACAAAGCAATGAGTTAGAAAGCTATTATTTAATCTATGATTTGGGTGGCGGTACCTTTGACGTGTCTATTTTAAAGCTGACTGATGGCGTCTTTGAAGTATTGGCGACCGGCGGTAACAGTGCCTTGGGTGGTGATGATATAGACCGTCTTATGACCAACTGGCTTATCAAACAATTAAACATCGACCCTAAAGACGTGAGTCGTCATGACAAATCGATACTTGCGCAACAAGCCAAAGCGTATAAACAAGCATTGACTGATGCTGAGCAAGTTGCTATCAACATCACTGTCAATGAGCAATCTTTTCAAGGTATCTTACACCGCAAAGATTTACTGGCTATCGCAGAACCAGTTAGCCGCCGTACACTAAGTGTATGCGAGCAAGTATTACGCGACGCCAAACTGTCTGCTTCAGAATTAGACGAAGTAATTTTGGTCGGTGGCTCTACACGCATGCCTGCTGTACAGCAAGTCGTGACAGACTTTTTTGGCAAAGAACCACTTTGTCGTCTTAATCCAGATGAAGTAGTCGCTTTAGGCGCTGCTCAAACGGCGCATCAATTGATCAATGGCGACAGTGACAACAATCTACTATTATTAGATGTAACACCACTATCGCTAGGTCTTGAAACGATGGGCGGTCTGGTTGAAGTGCTTATCCCACGCAACACTCCAATCCCTGTCAAAAAACGCCAAGTATTTACGACCTATCAAGATGGTCAAACAGGTATGGTGATTCATGTAGTACAGGGCGAGCGCGAAACCGTGGAAAACTGCCGTTCACTTGGGCGTTTTGAGCTATATGGCATCCCGCCAATGAAGGCTGGATTTGCGCGCATTGAAGTGACTTTTAGTATTGATGCTAATGGGCAGCTTACCGTCAGTGCTCAAGAGACCACCACCAAGACAGAAAGCAAAATTGAAATTGTACCTGCTTATGGTTTATCAGATGAGCAAAAAGAACAATTACTGGTGGCAGGATTCAAGCATGCAGAAGAAGATAAAAATGCACGCTCTTTAATCGAGACCAAAGTAGAGGCTGAGCGCGAAGTATTGGCACTACAGTCTGCCCTTAAAGAGTTTGCCTCATTAATATCGCCTGAAGAGCAGCAAGCATTAGCAGAGCAAATACAAGCGCTACAAACCGTACTCAGCACTGATGACTTAGCGCTTATCGAAGCACAGCAAGCCAAGCTTAAACCCCATAGTGATGCTTTTGCCGCTCGTATTATGAATCAAAGCGTCAAAACCAGCATGGCAGGTACTAGCGCCCAAGACTGGTAACAAATACGTTAAAATTACCGCTTAGCACCTTTACTAAGCTGATTTTTCATTTTTTAAATTGATTAGCATCGGATAAAATATTTATGCCAAAGATTACCGTACTACCCCATCACGAAATTTGCCCTGAAGGCACCGAAGTTGAGCTAGAGTCTGGTGAGAACCTTTGTAAAGCGCTGCTAGAAAAAGGCATCAAAATTGAACATGCTTGTGAGATGTCAAAGGCTTGTACTACTTGCCATGTGGTAGTACGTAAGGGTTTCAATAGCCTAGAAGAGATGGACGATATCGAAGCAGATTTATTGGATCGCGCTTGGGGATTAGAGCCTGACTCACGCCTATCTTGTCAGGTAATGCTTGATGAAGACGATTTAACCATCGAGATTCCTAAATATACCCTTAACCATGCCAAAGAAAACCATTAAACACTAGGGTGTGTCATAAATTTGTTTGTTGTTATATTAAAAAAGCCAGCTATCATATGATAGCTGGCTTTTTTCCACTTAAACGTATTTATGTACGTCAATCCAAAATAAAAGAAATACAAGTCAAATAGTGCATCCCATCTTAAAAAACAGTATTTCTTGAGCGCTTAATTAGGGTTGCTATCGCTACGTTTACTTTCTGCTTCTATATCAGTGGCTACCTTTTCTTGCTCCTGCTCAACACGCTCAAGCGCAAAATTTAATCGCGCTCTGATATCCTGATAATCACTGTCACTCATATCTTTAAAGTTCAGATGCAAGTTAAACCCTGGTAGCGTGTGGTCAACCCACTTTGATAAATGTCCCTTATGCGTATCAGGATCAAATACTTTCCAGGCGTTTACCTTGTTATCAAATCCTTTTAGCTGAAACGCGCCAGCATGCTGGCACTCATAATTATGGCAAATATAATCATAAGTACTTTCGCTTACCAATATCTCATCTTTACCCGCACTAGACTCTAGTCTTGACGCCAGATTGGCCTCTTTACCAATCAATGTATAGCTAAGACGGTTGTTACTGCCAAAATTACCAACATGACAATAGCCTGTACTGATGCCAATACGTATGTACAGCCCCTCAAAGCCCATCAACCGCCATTTCTGCCTCAAAGTTCGCATTTCACGGCGCATATCTATTGCCATTGCAATACAGTCTAAAGCATCTTGGCGCGCACCGCGGCTATCTGGCTCACCAAAAAAACACACCATGCCATCTCCAATAAACTTATCCAAAACGGCGCCATGCTTGTTGGCAATCAAAGTCATGCAATGCATATAGGTATTCAAAATATCCGCCAAATTATCAGGGCTTAGGCTATCAGAAAGTTCAGTAAAACCAACAATGTCTGAAAACATAATGGTCAGCTTGGCACGCTTATTAGAAACGTTAACGGGAATGTCTTCCTTAACAATTGGCTCCCAGACCTGCGGTGGTACAAAGCGCGTCAATTTATTGATGACCGATACCATGGTACTTAGCCGCCCTACTGCCTGATGAGCACGTGCTTCATGATTGATATATTCCCTATAAACATAGCGAAACTGGTATAAAATGACAGTTATAGTTGCTAATAGTACTACAGAGGGTAGCCAGCCTTCATAACAGTCCATATTGGGACCGTTTAAGGTCACACTGACATAATAAAAAGCAATAACCGTCACTATCGACACAGTAATGAGCTTAAGCTGGTTCTCAGAATTGCTGATAATGACGCGAAGGCTGATTAAGGCGGCTAGACTGATAGACATCACAGCGCAGAACTGTAACGACCCTATCACCACTGCCAATAAAATAACGACAATATTAGAGGTCCAAAAACTGCTTTGGCGTCGATAATTATAAATCAGGATCATTAAACTTGGCAGGCAAACAATGACAAGAAGTGCCATTGAGCGGGGATTAAAATTGAAATGTACAGCGAGAAGTATGACCGTGAGGATTAAGACAAATACTTCCGGATAGTCAAACCGATAGCTGCCTTCATTTACTGAAGGTAGCTTCGGTCTCAACGTATCTAAAAAAGGCATATGAGATGTTCGCTTAAGCAAAACAGATTATCAAAAAAATAAAGAGAACATAATTTCAGCAACGGCCTCTCATGATAAGTACAGTATAGATTATCTAATCAATATTATACGTTTTAAAGGTAATAAAACCTAGGTCACTGATAACTAAAAGCATACCACCTGTCATACAACCTGACTAAAAGCATGTTCAAATAGCAAAAATTAAACTAAAAATAGAAAAGCCAGATAATACTTATCTGGCTTTTCATAGCTCCTAAACCTATTCAGTATAGGACAGAAACAGTCAAATACCTTAACCTTTGCTTCAACTTTATTACATTTGCCAATCAAATGGCATTTGATGATGACCACGTAATGCCATCATCAAAGTTTGCTGCATTTGTGCCAGCACTTCTTTGGTATAAGGAACAGCAGGCACGCCCCATACTGGGTTTGGCCATTGCATGTCATTTTGATAGCGAACGATATGATGGAAATGTAGCTGCGGCACTTGATTGCCAAGGGCTGCCACATTCATTTTATCGGCTTGAAAAGTTTTGGCTAGCTGGCTTGATAACCAGCTCGATTCACGCAAAAACTGCGCTTGATCTGCCTCCGATAATTCATACAATTCTTTGATACCCGATACGCGCGGTACCAATATCAACCAAGGAAACTGACAATCATTAATTAAACGACAGGTTGATAATGGGAAATCACCCACTAAAAAACTATCGGCAGCAAGTTTATGATGAAGTTGGAACATAATAACGGTTCTCTTGTTATGACGCTTAGATAAAAGAAGGTAAAAACTTAAAAGGATAAAACATGAATAAGTAACGATTTAGTTCTGAAAACATAGTGCTAAAAACAATATAGTGCTGAAAATAAAGGCTTAAAATACGATATCACTATTTTATCAGTTATCCAGCCGATAAAATAGCACCACGACTCATTACCTTAGTCTTATCTAACCACGATGATTGGTTTATCGCTAAGCGGACTCCGCCACCATATGCTCGCTAAAATAGTGTAACAACTCCTGAATAACGGTCACACGTTGCTGCGGTGTTTCAAGCTTATCGCCATCTTGATAGCGAATACCAGACGCGCCATTCATACGATAGTTCTGCCCATTTGATTGAATCAATTTAATAATAGCTAGAGCATCGACTGGGGTATCTGGTGCGAACTCTAACGTCATACTACTACTATTGGCATCAATTTTATTAATCTTTAGCGGCTCTGCTTGTATGCGCAGTCCGTGAATGGCAAAAAGATGCTTGGTTTGATCAGGTAGTGTACCAAAGCGATCAATCATCTCAGTGCGAATATCGGTCAACGCCTCTTTATCATCGGCATTACCAATACGTTTATAAAATAATAAACGCTGATGCACATCGTGCAAGTACTCTTCTGGTATCAGCGCAGAGCTGTGCAGGTTAATTTCACTGGTGAGCGACAGTGGTGTGCTTAAATCAGGCTCCTTACCCGCTTTGATTGCTTTTGTTGCCCGCTCCAGCATGTCCATATATAAACTAAAGCCAATCGCCTGCATATTACCACTTTGCTGCTTACCGAGTATCTCACCGGCACCGCGAATCTCTAAATCTTCACTGGCCAGCATAAAGCCTGCACCCAGGGTATTAGCGCGCTCAATGGCATGCAATCGACGTTTGGCATCGCCTTTAAGTCCTTTAATAGACGGTACGAGTAGATAGCAATAGGCCTGATGGTGACTGCGACCCACGCGGCCACGTAACTGATGCAACTGCGCCAAGCCAAATTTATCAGCGCGTTCAATAATAATCGTATTGGCATTGGGCACATCGATACCGGTTTCGATAATGGTTGAGCATATCAGTACGTTGAATTTTTTATGATAAAACTGCTGCATGACTTGTTCTAGTTGACGCTCTTGCATTTGCCCATGAGCGACCCCTACTCGTGCCTCAGGAACCAGCTCACGGATAGTTTCTGCCATACGTTCGATACTGGCCACATCATTATGTAATAAGTAAACCTGACCGCCACGCAGTAGCTCACGTAAAATAGCTTCTTTCATCAAGGCTTCTGTTTTTTGCATCACAAAGGTTTTAATCGCAAGGCGACGGGCAGGTGGCGTAGCAATAATCGACATATCACGCATACCAGAGAGCGCCATATTCAGCGTTCTAGGGATTGGGGTCGCTGTCATCGACATACTGTCCACATCGGTCTGAATCGCCTTGATACGCTCTTTATGGCGCACGCCAAAGCGATGTTCTTCATCGACAATCATCAAACCTAAGTTAGAAAACTTCACGTCAGGTTGTAATAGTTTATGCGTACCGATAACGATATCGACCTTGCCTGCTGCGAGGTCTGTTAAAACCGTTTCCTGATGCTTTTTGCCACCAAAGCGCGAGAGCGTTTCAATACGTACTGGCCAATCCGCAAAGCGATCGCGGAAATTGTCTTCATGCTGACCTGCTAGCAATGTCGTAGGCACCAATACAGCCACTTGATAGCCGGCGCTGACCGCAATAAAAGCTGCGCGCATCGCAACTTCTGTTTTACCAAAACCCACGTCGCCACAGATAAGGCGATCCATCGGTTGGTTTTGCCTCATGTCTTCCATAACCGCATGGATGGCATTGGCTTGGTCAGGCGTTTCTTCAAAAGCAAATTGACTGGCAAATAACTCATATTGCGATGGGTCTATTTTAAAATGAATGCCTACTTTGGCTTCGCGCCGTGCTTGCATATTGAGAAGCTCAGCGGCAACATCGTGAATTTGTTCTAACGCTTTTTGCTTAGCCTTATCCCATTTGCCGCTACCGATTTTGTGTAATGGCGCAAGCGCAGGGTCGCCGCCACTATAGCGGTTAATCATTTGCAAATTAGCGACTGGCACATAAATACTGGCATCATCAGCGTATTTTAGATGAATAAACTCTTGCTCACCATCACCGACATCTAGCGTAATCAAACCGTTATAACGCCCAATACCGTGTTCGATATGGACCACAGGACTGCCATCCGTTATTTCGGTCACGCTTTTAACTAAGAACTCTTCTGACACACCGCTTTGGCGACGACGGCGTGTTTGCAGTACTTGCCGGCCAAATAATTGTGTCTCACTAATCAGCACCAAGCGCTCAGGGACATATACCCCGCGCTCAATGGGTGCAACGGTTAGACCAACCTGTGGTAAATTTTTATCGTTAAGCGCGCGCGTTTTATCAGCGGCTAAAAACGCTTCAAAACTGTCATAGGCTTTGATATCAATTTTGCCTTTAAACAGCTCAATAAGAATCTCACGGCGACCCGCTGTTTCGGCAACCACCAATACTGGTGCCGCGGTTTGTGCTTGTAGCTCTAAAAATGCCAATAGCTCCGTAAGAGGTTCAGATTTTTGATGGTTCACTGCTAGCTGAGGTGGTTCTTGAGCACTAAGCGTCACTAAACCTTGCTGTTTATTTGGTTGTTGCTCAAGCTCTAATGATAAATCGTCACTATCGATCGCGGCGACATCTGTCATTGTCGCTAGCTCATCACGCGCACTAAGTATCACGCGTGGATAATGATTGAGATGTTCATTAAGCGTATTAGACAATAAATATAATAACTCAGGGGCAACGATAGGTTTATCAATATCATGACGACGCTCTTCATAGCGGCGCTGGATTTGTGACCAATAATCTGCCTGTTTTTCGTTAATCAATTCATCAGTAATAAATAAAGCATCGCTTGGCAAGTAAGAAAACAAACTGCTCTCGTTTTCCCAATCTTTTAAATCAAAAAATAATGGCTGATAGTATTCAAGTCCACTACTCGCGATACCCGCCATCACATCTTTGTGCAGCTCAAACTTACGGCTACTGGCATTAGGAAACATCGCGGCAAAATTTGTCCGGAACGTCTCACGCCCTTCATCGAGTGGAAACTCTTTTGCCGGTAGTATTTGGAATTGTTGAATGGGTTTTGAGATATCTGGCAGTTTATGCAGTAGCGACAGTGATTCTTTGCCCATACTATTATCGTTGCCACTCATCATGGTTTTCAGGTCGTCAACGGTTAATGTGCGCTGGGTCTGCGGATTAAAAAAACGAATCGTTTCAATCTCGTCATCAAACAAATCTAGACGTAACGGAAACGGCTGCCCCATCGCAAAAATATCAATGATACTACCCCGTACCGCAAACTCACCCGGCTCAAAGACATTTTCTACTGCCCGGTAGCCAGCCTTTGCTAGTAATGTACGCTGGGTATTAATATCAAATCGATCACCCACACTTAAATCAAAATGCTGTCCAATCAGCCAGCTGGGCGGTGCCACGCGATGCATCAGCGCTTGTACTGATATTAGCAACACGCCTGAGGTGGGCATGTCAGTTAGTAGGTTGATACGCTCGCTGACGATATCCTGATGCGGTGACAGCTCATCATAAGTCAGCGTTTCCCAATCAGGAAACACATAAGCATCGACCCCACTAAATGCCAACTCTGTTTCTATTTGATTAAGCTGATTTTGATCGCGGGTTACCACGACCTTTAGCCGATCAGCAATATCCCATATCGGTGTTTGCACCAAGCTTGCCAGCCACAAACTACTGACCGCACCATGCACAGGTGCTAGCCAACGCCTCTGGGCATTTTGGATAGGGAATAACTGCTGGTTAATAGGGTCAAAAGCGTCAGTCAAAGCAGTGATAGGCATAAAGGATAGGGTCAACGTTAAGAGTCAGAAAGCTATTATACGAATATTTTAGCAATTACCAAAATTTATGCCGTAACGGTTTGTCACTTAGTCTATTGCCTTGTCATCCGCCTGCTGATTATTTGACAACGGATTACTCTTTCTGACCACTGAGATTTATAGCCACCATAACAGGGTTGCGTGCTCATTTGACAAGGCTAGGTATTTTGTTAACATAGTTTGCTTTTTTACAAAAAAGTTCATATATCAACACAGGATGTTATATCTGCGCCTAAAAAAGTGCCCCTTCGCTAAAATCAGGATCTTTATTACCTATGAAAGAGCACAAAAAAATCCCCAAAGTTTTACTCGATAAATTCCAACGTAGGCTTTATACCACCAAGCATGAGGTTGGCGAAAACAATATTAATATTCTTGGGTTGGAGCTACATAACCCAGTATTTTTCGTCACCGCTCTTGCGGTTATTGCCTTTGTATTATTCACCTTAATCCTTCCCGATGTCTCTAAATTATGGCTCAATGGTACTAAAAATTGGGTGGTAAATAGTTTTGATTGGTTCTTTATCAGCGCCGCCAACATCATGGTGGTATTCTGCCTGTTACTCATTGTCTCACCCTATGGCAATATTCGGATTGGCGGTGTTAATGCCAAACCCGACTTTAACCGACGTTCATGGTTGGCCATGCTGTTCGCGGCGGGTATGGGCATTGGCCTGATGTTTTGGAGCGTTGCTGAACCTTTAGCATACGCCAGTGGCTGGGCGGGTACGCCGCTTGGTGTCGAAGCCGATAGCCCCGAAGCCTTTAGAGCGGCAATGGGCGCGACCATGTACCATTGGGGGCTACACCCATGGGCTGTGTATGCAGTAGTTGGCTTGTCATTGGCCATATTCGCCTATAACTTTCGTTTCCCTTTGACCATGCGCTCGGTATTTTATCCTCTACTAAAAGAAAAAACCTGGGGATGGCCGGGGCATATTATTGATGTGATGGCTGTATTGGCTACTATTTTTGGCTTAGCAACGTCTCTTGGTCTAGGCGCCCAACAAGCGGCGAGCGGATTGAACTACCTATTTGGCTGGGACTTTGCCGGCAATACTCTTGAGATGATCATCATTATATTGGTGACCGGTCTGGCAACCATATCTGTGGCACGCGGTATCGATGGCGGGGTGAAGTTTTTAAGTAATATCAATATGATCGTAGCGGCCTTGCTATTATTGTTTGTCTTTTTTGTCGGCGACTCCTTAGGATTACTCGTTAAAATAGGCGCAACAGCGGTTGATTATATCAGCTATATCATTCCCTTATCCAACCCTGTAGGCCGCAGCGACAGTAACTTCTTCCATACTTGGACTATATTTTATTGGGCTTGGTGGATCAGCTGGTCACCATTCGTAGGGATGTTTATTGCGCGTATTTCTAAAGGGCGTACGGTACGTGAATTTGTTATCTCGGTAATGCTAGCGCCTACTATCGTCACTATCGTTTGGATGACCGTATTTGGACAAACAGGCCTCAGTCAATATACCAATCAAATGGGTGAATTATCAGGTGGCATTAGCGATGCTTCGCTAACCTTGTTTCAGATGCTTGATAACTTGCCATTGGCTACCTTTACCTCATTGATTGCTGTTATTTTAGTGATGGTGTTTTTTGTGACCTCATCAGACTCAGGATCATTGGTCATCGATACTATCACGGCAGGCGGCAAGCTTGAATCACCGATGTCGCAGCGCGTATTTTGGGCGATTGCCGAAGGCTGTATTGCCATTGCCCTACTTTATGGTGGCGGTACTGAGGCGCTAACCACCATTCAAGCAGGCTCTGTTAGTACCGGTCTACCCTTCACCTTTCTGTTGATTATCATGTGTATCAGTCTATGGTTAGGGTTACGCCGTATTTACAAGGCTCGTGAACAGATGCTTTCAGAATTAGAAAAGTATTGATAGCAGAGTTTGAAAGTAGCTAGGTTTAGAAGTGGTCATATTTAAAAACGACTCTCTAAAAGCCTGCAAAAACTAGAAACTTATCAGTTATTTAAACGCAAAAATCCCAGCTTTTGACAGGCTGGGATTTTTTATTGGCTGTGTTTGTAGTGGTTTATTCTATAGGGCTAACAACAACCCCTTAAAAAACCAAGTTTCGCTTCACCCTTATATTAAAGGTTTGTCGCTAGCGATAACGCCATTATTGTCTGCATAAACAAACATACCAGAGTTTAATACTAAATCACCAAAGCTGATTTCAATATCAGTCTGACCTTCATCGCGACGAGTCGATTTGCGCGGGATACAGCCTAATGCTATTACGCCAACATCCATCTGTGCCATATCATCGACATCACGAACACATCCATATACGACTACACCCGCCCAGCCATTATCAATGGCTGCTTGGGCAATCATGTCGCCTAACAGCGCGCAACGCATAGAGCCGCCACCATCGACGACCAAAACCTTGCCATCGCCGTCTTTATCTTTGCCATTGCTGTTTAGTAGTGATTTGACACGGCTGTTATCTTCAAAGCATTTAACCGTCACAATTTCACCGCAAAACTTGTCCTTGCCGCCAAAACTATAAAACGACTTACCTTCAATATTGGGCAAGCACACTTGTGATTCAGGGTTGGCATCCAACAAATCACAAGTTACAAAGTTTTCTTTATTCATCGTTGTTGCTTCTGGCATGGTTAGACTCCTTGTCTTTAATTATGTTTTTAATCGTACTTTTAATTTAATCCTACTTTTAACTATGGAAACATCGTTCTTGATTAGGCTATTTAGTGGGTTAAGCCATTTCAAAACCCAGGCTCATTGATAGCTTAATGTTTTACTCGGGTCATCGCAAGCATCTGTTTATTTTCGATAATCTCCGTGGTTCTAATCATCGGTTCGGTACGATACTTACTGCGCTCATAAATGCTATGCGCGCTCATAGCCATGGCATTGGCAACACGTTTCGCAGAAATGGGGTGCAGTGAAAGCGATTCAGACACCAGCGGCGAGATAAGCTGAAAGGCTTTTTGACCCATACTTTCCAGTGGCCGACCTTTATGCTTACCCAATAATAATGAAGGGCGAAAAATGACTAGCTGTGCAAAATCTAACGCCATAATAGTACGTTCAGTTTCAGCTTTTACCCGATTGTATAAAAAGCGACTCTCGGCCTCGGCATTCATTGAGGACAATAAAAAGAAGTTTTCAACGCCTTTATCTTGGCACAATTTGGCAAAATTTACATTATAGTCGTGGTCTACTTTACGAAAAGCCTCATCACTACCCGCTTGTTTTTTTGTGGTGCCAAGGCAGCTAAAAGCATCCGTATTTCGATCAACACCAACATTTGCAAATATTTCAGCCAAGTTTTCAAAATCGTTCACCTGATAAAAGCGCATGCAGGCATTGATATAGCGTGGCGGTCGCCGTGCAATCACAATTAACGTATCATAAAGCTCACTAAGCTGCTTAACAAGATGCTGCCCTACCAGTCCTGTCGCGCCAATTACAATTGCTTTTCGCTGCATATCCTACCCATTTATATAGTGTTGGAGAACTTTACCAAGATGAGAAGAGGGGGTGTTAGAAAATCCTTGATTTAGTATCATACCTAAATTAACAGAAGACTGACGCTATTCTACAGAATTTATTGTAAGAGATTTTATCAGTAATGAGGCTTATTGAACCAACACTATTTTTTATAACCATAATGACAACCTATTCGATATAAAAAAACACTGCGGGACTGGAAGGCTTTCATTTAAGACATAGGTTTTGCAGCGTAGGCACAGCAAGCCAGAACAATCTATACCAGTCGCACGTCTAACATCATGTACCTATGTTATTTAGTATCAGCGTTATTTTAGTATCGACGATACAAAGAATGGCTCAATAAACACCCTAAAAAACAGTTATCCATATAGGGACACAACTTCTTTAAGCATTAATCATCAAATATATTGTTCTAAGCGCGATAATTTGCTAAGATAACCGGCTTTACACGTCAACGCTGTTTAATTATTCCAAACAGTTCTGGCGCTTGCGATGTTCCTATTGATATTAGATACTTTAATATTAGACATCGACATCATGTTTGACGAGACGGCTGCTCGTCACCGATGATTGTTAAACCCATTATTGTAATCAACATTCATATTTTTATCTGTCTTTATCAAGGAGATACGCGTGGCTAATACTGCACAAGCTCGTAAACGCGCCCGTCAAAACACCAAACGTCGTCAGGACTCTGCGTCACAACGCTCTATGGTTCGTACTTACTTAAAACGTGTTGACGCGGCTATCGCTGCTAAAGATTATGACGCGGCTACCGAAGCTTACAAAAAAGCGGTACCGGTTCTTGATCGTATGGCCGACAAAGGTATTATTCATAAGAATAAAGCTGCTCGTCGTAAGAGCCGCCTAAATAAAACAATCAAAGGCCTACAAGCTTAAGATTTGTATTGTTTGGACCCCATGATGCTTTGAGAGCATCATGACGAAAACCTTGTCACTGGTTCTAATACTGGGGCAAGGTTTTTTTATGCCTGCTCAAAAATATCCCTTTCAGCACATAATAGAAAGATTTTATGTCCACTTAACCTCTGGTGGCAATAGCAACTTGTTAGGATGAAACCCAGCCGCGCGGTAACCATCCAACAAAGTATGAATCGGACGCACATAAACCTCACCGCGCCAGACAAAGTAGGCGCTGGCTTGTTCAAATGGCTTATCATCAAACCACAAAAACACCCCTTCCATCATCTTTGGCCAATCGTTCCAGTCAATCTCACTCACATCAAACATCACTGCTAAGAATGCAGACAACAAGGTATCATGGCTGACAGCCAACATGAGATGCCCGTCTTGCGGCTGATTTTGATAAAATAGCGATAAAATATCAAGTCCCCCTTGATAGGCATTTTTAGTGCCTTCAAGATTGCCTTGTAAGAATCGATTAATAAAGTTGAGCACACCAATTTCTTTAAAGATTGGATTGGCTATATCAGGTTCGGTCACGAGGCTGCCAGGTTCGACCAGTAACGACTGATGCGCAATATCTCGACGCAGCCCTGCTCCTTCTTGCATCAACTGTGCAGTATCAATACAGCGCCCTATTGGGCTTGAGATACTATCGACATCGAGTGAATACGGCAGATGTCCTGATAACCAACGGCCCCAAGATTTTGCCAGCACACGACCTCTAGGCGTCAGTGGCAACTGATAACTGGCAAAGCCATTACCATCAGAACGCTCACGTAGAGAGTGCCTAGTAAATAAAATAAGGCGCTTATCTTTAGGCAATAAACTGACCGAAGAAATCATGCTATCAGGCAGGTGAGAAGGTGCTGGCGCACTTGGGATGTGATTCCCAAGCCTCTCAACAGATGGTTTTGATAAGGGGTTATTAGAAGTTTTACTCATGACACAAGACTAGCAGATTTTCTGAGAGTAATGAACTAAATATAAATTCAGTTGCAATATAAGCAAGCTGAATGGAAGACACGCTCTAATAGCAGAGAAATTGAGGCACGTCCTCAAAAAGTCCCCTATTCGCCAATATCAATCACTCTATCCCATGCAAACGCTAATGCCGTACTGCTAACCTCATTGGGGTAAGCACGTGGATTGACGATCACGCGTGTCTTATTAATCTGATAATCAAATGCTTCGTGGGTATGACCATGTACCCATAATATTGGTGCCCAATCTTCATGCATCCATGCAGAAAAATCACTGACAAAAGCAGCATTACTCGGTAAGTCAGCAAATTTCTCAGATACAGATAACGGGCTAATACTATGATGACTCATGACTACAGTTTTTTTGCCCAACTCTTTAGCGGTTATTAATGCTTGTTTTAACCAATGACGGTGCTTAGCATGAATCTGCATAGATACTTCAGGTGAAAATAACTCGCTACCAGCATAGATTTGCTTATAGTCACGCATAAACCGCGTAACAACTGCCATAGTGTCTTCATTAGCTTGATACTGATAGTCAGTCCAAAGTGTACAGCCTAAGATTCTTACTTCGCCAATATCAATATGCTGGCACTGCAAAACGCGAACGCCAGTTTTTGATTCAGCATTATAATTGTCCCAAGTCGCCAGCTTTTTATCGAAATGTAGTACATCTTCATTGAAATACTCATGGTTGCCAGCAATGGTGATAAGAGGGACTTGTAAGCGCTCTGCTTGCTCTTGTAGCCACGGCATACCACTATCACTATTGGCAGTGTCTCCCGCCACTAGTACGATATCTGCGTCGGTTTTGGGGATGTGTCCCATCGGATGTGACTGACGCGCATAACTATCAATATGTAAGTCACTCAAAATCTGTAATTTCATATGTTCCAATATTCTTAAATAAACCCAAATAGTTTAGCACTTTTTTACCTACCCGCAAAAAGTAAAAAAGACAGCGGCTTAGGCTGTCATTTTTACTTTTCCTGGTGCATTATGAAGTATTAAATACCTTTAAGTATCGTCTGCAATTTAGCCGAAGGGTCTGCAGCTTGAGTAATTGAACGCCCAATCACCAGATAATCAGAACCATCACTTAATGCCTGTTTTGGAGTACAAATGCGCTTTTGGTCATCTGTCTTGTCATCAGGCAAGCGTATACCTGGGGTCACCAGTTTAAAATCATCACCGCACAATTTCTTGAGCGTTTTTGCCTCTTGTGCTGAGCACACCACGCCATCAAGACCTGCTTGCTTAGTCAATTGAGCTAAGCGGCTCACTTGTGCATCTAGACCGTCAGTGATACCCGTTTGCATGAGTGCTTCGTTATCCATAGAAGTCAATACGGTGACTGCGATCAACAGTGTTTCAAAGTTTCCATCTAACAAACGCTGCTTTGCTAATGACATCGCATCGTAGCCGGCGCTTGCATGGACATTTACCATCCATACTCCCAGCTCAGCAGCTGCTAATACTGCTTGCGCTGTGGTATTCGGGATATCATGGAACTTTAAATCTAAAAACACCTCAAACCGACGCTGATGTAATGCTTTGATTATGTCAGGGCCACAGCGGGTAAAGAGCTCTTTACCTACTTTTAATCGGCATAACGCCGGATCTAATTGGTCAGCGAGTGCTAGAGAGTCATCCTTAGTCATATTGTCTAATGCGACGATGACTGGAGAGCTAATTGTGTTGTTCATGGTTATGCCACTTTATATCAGGTTTATCACATAATTATAAGACGATTTATCAGCAACAGATTGACTATTTACCCAATCAATAATCTCGCTTTTTCTTGGTTAAGCTTGCACCTTCGTCATTATTATCTGCTATGCCATTCTGTACGTTTTCAGCCGTGGCGCCATAGACGGCTTCGTCTACTGTTGGCGAATTCGCTTGACGATCAATAACGACATTGGCTTGGTTTATCTGTTCTTGCAAATTGGCGTTCGCCTTTTGTAAACGCGAAATTTCCCACTTGTTTTGTAAAACACGGAAAATGAGCAACGCTAATAAAATACCAATGACGATGCCAAGTATCAGGCAGAGGATCAGTAGCAACCCTAAGTTCATCGTCGGTGCTTGCGAAAACAGCAAATTCACGCCGACTTCCGTATTATTTGCCAATACCAAACCCAGAGAATAAGCAAAGCTCAAAAACAGTAATACAAATAGTAAAAAGCGCATGAGACGTATACCTCGGTTTGAAATATTATTAATCTTTTAAGAGCAGGACGGTCACAAAGATAGCTGACAAATCATTTCATAGAGCACGCTTACTCACTCTATGATTTATGGCTACACTAGCTATTTGCAACGGTATCATTGACTGCTTCGCGTAGCGCTTTACCCGGCTTAAAATGTGGGATAGCCTTGGCGGGTACGGGGACGCTTTCCCCTGTTTTAGGGTTACGCCCTAAACGAGCACGGCGATGATGGAGACAAAAACTCCCAAACCCACGCACTTCTACCCGACCATCATTGGCTAAAGTATGGGTCATCAAATTTAATATTTCACGCACTGCATCATCGACAACGGTATCCGTTATGTTGTCACAGTTCGCACTCAAATTACTAATAAATTCGGACTTATTAATCGCTTGCTGCATTATTACGCTTGCCTTGTTGATTGATGGATAAGATCATTTTGAGTCCAAACCACATAAATTATGCTAACAGCGGTAAGTTTACTCGTTAAGCCAATTATTAACTTATAATGATTCAAATTCAGGTGTACATCTCGTTACTCGATGTTGTAAATGATAGCGGATATTAGTGTAAATGGAAATAAGAGTTTACCCATTTGGGCAAAACCCTAATAGCAATATCAAAATTCACTCATAAAAAAAAGCGACCGGGGTCGCTTTTTTTATATTACTTTTATATCAATAACTTACTGCATTTGTTCTTTGATCAAGTCACCAATGGTTTTTGGCTGTGCATCAGAACCTGCAGCTGGAGTAGTACCTGCGCCGCCTAGATCTTTAATCGCTTGACGCTCTTCAGCTTCGTCTTTCGCTTTGATAGACAAGTTGATGTTGCGTGTTTTACGATCAACACTGATGATCTTAGCTTCAACGTCATCACCAACGCTCAGATGCTTAGTTGCATCTTCAACGCGGTCACGTTGGATCTCAGAGGCACGTAGATACGCTTCAACTTCATCAGCAAGCTCAATAGTAGCACCTTTAGCGTCTACTTCTTTTACTTTACCATTAACGATAGCACCACGGTCGTTACCGACTAGGTATTCGTTGAATGGATCAGAGCTTAACTGCTTCACGCCTAGGCTAATACGGTTTGCTTCTGCATCTACAGACAATACCATTGCTTCAACGGTGTCGCCTTTGTTGTAGTTACGGATAGCGTCTTCGCCAGTTTCGTTCCAAGAGATGTCAGATAGATGAACCAAACCATCGATACCACCGTCTAGACCGATAAAGATACCGAAGTCAGTGATTGATTTGATCGTACCAGTGATTTTATCACCGCGCTCATGTTTCTTATCAAACTCATCCCATGGATTGGCTAGAGTCTGTTTGATACCTAAGCTAATACGGCGACGCTCTTCGTCGATATCAAGAATCATTACTTCAACTTCATCACCCACTTGAACTACTTTTGATGGGTGGATGTTTTTGTTGGTATGATCCATTTCTGATACGTGTACTAGACCTTCGATACCTTCAGAAATTTCAGCGAAGCAACCATAATCAGTTAGGTTAGTAACGCGTGCTTTAACAACACTACCTACTGGGTATGTGCCGCCAACGTTGTCCCAAGGATCAGTACCAAGTTGTTTTAGACCTAGGCTAACGCGGTTACGCTCACGATCAAACTTCAATACTTTAACTTTTAGATCTTGACCAACTTCAACCACCTCAGATGGGTGCTTGATACGACGCCATGCCATGTCAGTGATGTGCAATAGACCATCAATACCGCCAAGGTCAACGAACGCACCGTAATCAGTTAGGTTCTTAACGATACCTTCGATCTCGATACCTTCTTCAAGCTTGTTCAGTAGCTCTTCGCGCTCAGCTGAGTTTTCAGCTTCCATAACAGCGCGGCGGCTTACCACAACGTTATTACGTTTTTGGTCAAGCTTGATAACTTTGAACTCTAGCTCTTTACCTTCAAGATGCGTCGTATCACGAATAGGACGTACATCTACTAATGAACCTGGTAAAAACGCACGTACTGAACCGATATCTACAGTGAAACCGCCTTTAACTTTGCTTGAGATAATACCTTTTACGATCTCATCATTGTCAGAGATTTTTTCAAGGATATTCCAGGTCTCAACACGTTTGGCTTTTTCGCGTGACAGTAAGGTTTGACCCATACCGTTATCAACCGCTTCAACCACGACATCAACGCTATCGCCAACTTCAACTTCAAGTTCGCCTTCTTCGCTTAAAAACTCTTCACGAGCGACGATACCTTCAGATTTAAGACCAGTATCTACTGTGATCCAATCGTTATCGATGGCCACAACAGCACCTGTAATAACCGAGCCACGCTCGATATCCAGACCCTGCTCTTCAATGCTCGCTTCAAATAGTTCAGCAAATGATTCCATTATGTCTACCTTTGTATAGCCGTATCCTGTCCAGCACAGTACGGATCAAATTTATGACTGCATAAAACGAGAATACTGGTTTTATATCTTATGCAATCATATATAAAAACGATTGTTGGTAATAAGCAAATGGTTCAGAAAACTCACTAGCAACAATGGTTTTACATCAAAAAATTTTATATTCTTAATCTTTATACTTTTTAAACAGAGCCTTTTAGATAGCATCTTTGATGCCTACCTAAAGACTATCAAACTATTACTACTATAATATTATACTAAAACCCATCCTCATTGTAAGCTTTTTAGTGCTTACTATGTTGTTTTTATTAACTATTAAAACAAATACCTTTCGCCTGACAGTGCCTTTTAACTTGCTCATAAACAGTATCAGCATCTAATGTTGAGCTATCAAGTAGCAAAGCATCTTTTGCAGGTTTAGAAGGTGACGTCTGACGATTTTCGTCACGATCATCACGGGCTTTAATGGTTGATAAAATTGCCTGATAATTAGCCTGTTGACCTGCTTTTATTAATTGTAATACACGACGTTCAGCACGTGCTTGGGCGCTGGCAGTCAAAAACACTTTAACATCAGCATCTGGAAACACTACCGTACCCATATCACGACCATCAGCAACCAACCCTGAGCGCGTTGCCATATCTTGCTGCAAAGCTAACAGCGCTTGTCGTACTGTTGGATAAACCGCCACCTGTGAGGCATAACCACCAACGGTTTCGTTGCGAACTTGCTCACCGACTGCTTCACCGTTCACAACAATATCGACACGCCCTGAATCAGTATTAGGCTCAAATACAATCTGCAAGCTTTGAGTCAATTCTAATAGCGCGGCTTCGTCAATTGTTTGGCTAGCATCTGCTGTAATCAACCCCGCTTCAAACGCCTTGAGTCCGACAATACGGTATAACGCCCCTGAGTCTAGCAACTGATACCCTAAGGTCTGTGCTAAACGCCACGTGACTGTGCCTTTGCCTGCACCACTTGGGCCGTCAATACAGATAACAGGGTAACGCACTATTTGAGCCTGGCGGTCATCGTCACTATTAAGTGTAGAGCGATCAGTAGTAGAGACAGTCATAATACTCACTTAATAGTAGGCGATACTTGTATGGCTTTTTGCATATTAATAACAAAGCAATATTTACTTATATATCAAACATTTGACAGCGACTTAGCCACTTCACCATCAAATAGGGCAATATTATAGCAAAGAAACCTGCCTATCACTAGCAGCAAGACTGATATCATTGTTAATGAGGCATACTGGCTTTATTTTTTGCCACTTTTCGGCGCTCACGAAAAAACGTTCTGAGCATCTGGCTGCTATGCTCGCCGCACAAGCCCTTATGTACTTCGATAGTATGATTATAAAAAGGTTGCTCAGGCAGATTCAGTTGACTGCCAACCATGCCAGCGCGCGGCTCACTCGCTGCATAGATTAGCCTATCGACTCTTGCATGAATCAGTGCACCTATGCACATGGTACAAGGCTCCAAGGTCACATATAGGGTCGTCTGTAGCGGCAAGCGATAGTTTTTTAGACGTGCGCAGGCATCTCGCAGCGCCACAATTTCAGCATGAGCCGTTGCATCATGGCGACCAATTGGCTCATTAAAGCCTTGGCCAATGACTTGCTGCTGATGCACCAGTATCGCTCCTACAGGAACTTCCCCATACTTAGCGCCCTTTTTAGCCAGTTTCAGCGCTTGTTGCATCCATTTAACATCGTCAACCGACCAGAATGTACTGGTTTTAAGCTGCTCGCTTATGAACGTTCCATCGATGGATAAGCTATCTGATAAATAATAAGGCGGCAATTGGTGATGTAGAGAATTTATCATTTATTGCGGTAACTGCCAATCGATGGGTGTTTGACCATACTGTTTTAGATAATCATTGGTTTTAGAGAATGGTTTAGAGCCAAAGAAACCACCACGGTTAGCAGCTAATGGCGATGGGTGTACCGCAGTCAGAATTAAGTGTTTATCAGCATCGATATACTTGCCTTTTTTCTGAGCTTTACTGCCCCACAGAATAAATACGGTATGCTCTGTTTGCTCATTAACCACATCAATCACCGCATCGGTAAACTGCTCCCAACCTTTATTTTGATGGCTGTTTGGCTCGCCTTCTTTTACCGTCAATGAGCTGTTTAATAGCAAAACGCCTTGCTCTGCCCAATAGGTCAAATCACCATGTGCTGAATAGCTAGTGTCAATATCATCTGCCATCTCTTTCAATAAGTTGTTAAGAGACGGTGGCTTTGGGATCGCTTTGGGTACAGAAAAGGATAAGCCCATCGCCTGCCCTGGTCGATGATAAGGGTCCTGCCCCAATATCACGACTTTAACCTGTGATAAAGGCGTTAGGTTAAAGGCATTAAACATCAGCGGCGCTGGTGGATAAATACTATCATCTGATTGGTACACTTCTTTTAAAAACGCACGCAGGCTATCCATATTATCAGAGGTCAATTCTTCCGCTAACGCTTCTTTCCAGTCTTCTGGCAGGCGCACATTGTCTAAAATCACTTGCTTTTGCGCTTGTGTCTTTGCTGGCTGTTCATCGAACAATTCCATAATATGTCCTGTTTTATTTGTTATAGGAGAAGAGAATATCTTATATTAGTACATCACGACTCATCTTAAAACGAATGGTAGCAATAAAAAAACGGCTACCGTAATAATAGGATAACCGTTTTTATAACACATAGGCTAAAAATTAGCTGGCTAATGATTCAGAGTCTGGATGAGGCTCATGAGTTTCAACGACCGTCAAGATAATGCGACTGTCCGCTGAACCTTTATCCGAAGCTTTCTCACTATATTTATCTAGCTTCACAGCGTCACTATTTTGTTCATCGACCTCTTCTGGCTCTAAAGTGAGGTGTACAACACCACCATTCACTAAGTCACCAAATAAAATCATGCTCGCTAATGGTTTTTTAATCTCGTCTTGAATCAAACGCTGCATTGGACGTGCGCCCATTAGACGGTCATAACCTTTTTCAGCCAAGTAATCACGGACATCATCATCGATCTCTAAGGTCACTTGCTTATCATCTAGCTGGACTTGTAGCTCAACCAAGAATTTATCGACTACAGATACAACGACTGACGTATCAAGAGGATTAAACTGGATAATCGCATCGAGACGGTTACGGAATTCAGGGGTAAAGACACGTTTGAGCGATTCAGTATTGTCACGGCTATGATCTTGCTGAGTAAAGCCCATAGACGAGCGGCTGATACTCTCAGCACCGACGTTGGTGGTCATAATGACAATCACTTGCTTAAAGACAGCAACCCGACCATTATTATCGGTCAACGTACCGTGGTCCATCACTTGTAGCAACAAGTTAAAGACATCGGGATGCGCTTTTTCGATTTCATCAAACAATACGACACAATGTGGATGCTGATTGATTTTTTCGGTCAACAAACCACCTTGATCATAGCCAACATAGCCTGGGGGTGCACCAATCAAACGTGAAGCAGTATGCGCTTCCATATACTCTGACATGTCAAAGCGTACTAGCTCAACGCCCAGTAGGTTTGCCAACTGACGTGAGACTTCTGTTTTACCCACGCCTGTAGGCCCAGCAAACATAAACGAACCGATAGGCTTATCTGGTGCTTTTAGACCCGCACGCGATAGCTTAATCGCATCGGCTAAAGTTTCAATTGCCTCATCTTGACCAAACACTAAATGTTTAAGATCACGATCTAAGTGTTCAAGAATGCTCTTATCATCACTCGATACTGATTTGGGTGGAATACGCGCAAGCTTGGCAACAATCGCTTCAATGTCTGCCACATCGATTTTCATCGGTGGTTTCTTTTTGGTTTTCGACACTTTTGATTTATCATCTGACTCACTATCTAACTTGGCACGGTCATCGGCTTTTGCCGTATTGGCCTCATCCCGCATCTCGTTATCAATAGCTTCATTACCTACAGTGCTATCAGCATTATCGCTATCAACACCTTCTTCGTCAGCATCAATCTGTGTATCAAAATCTTGCTCTAAATCAGCAATAAAGCTTTGTTCTGCATCGATATCATCCGCATCAGGAATCACGCCTAAACGCTTATAAGCACCCGCTTCATCAATGACATCAATCGCCTTGTCTGGTAAAAAGCGCTCATGAATATGTTTGGCTGATAATTGAACGGCAGTTACCAAGGCCTCATCAGTATATTCAACATTATGGAACTCTTCGTAACGTGGTTTGAGACCGCGTAAAATATCGATGCTGTCATCGACACTAGGTTCTTTGACATCAATTTTCTGGAAACGGCGTGACAATGCATGATCTTTTTCAAAAACCTGACGATACTCGGTAAATGTCGTAGAACCAATACAACGCAGCTCGCCATTAGCAAGTGCGGGCTTAATCAAGTTTGATACATCCATATTACTACTCATCGACGACCCTGCGCCAATAATCATATGAATCTCATCAATGAACAAAATTGCATTGGGCTTTTTCTTGAGTGCATCGAGCAGTGATTTCATGCGTTTTTCAAAATCACCACGATACTTAGTGCCAGCAATCAACGAACCAATATCAAGACTATAAATCACACAGCCATTCAGCGGCTTTGGTGCTTTTTCATTGATAATCAACCATGCTAGACCTTCAGCGATTGAAGTCTTACCCACACCAGGCTCACCGACCAACAACGGATTGTTTTTGCGGCGGCGACACAGAACTTGTGCAGCGCGCTCAATTTCAGGACCGCGGCCGATCAATGGGTCGGTTTTGCCTTCAGCCGCGCGCTGATTTAAGTTGGTTGCAAACTCGACTAATGGGTCTTTACTGGTTTTTTCTGAGGCACTGCGGCGCTCACCCGTCATAGAAACTCGTGGCTCAGATGATTCGTCTTTATCTTGACCATGTGATAGATATTGGGTCAGCTCAAGGCGGCTAATGCCCTGCTTTTTAAGCAAATAAACCGCATAAGTATCATGCTCTGAAAACATAGAGACCAAAATATCTGAACCTTCGACGAGGCGACCACCACCAATAGACTGTACATGGAAAATAGCGCGTTGCAGGATACGATCAAAGCTTTGGGTTGGCTGCGGCGACTGCTCTGTATCTACGTCGACTGTTGGTGTGTGCTTGTTGATATAGGCCTCAAGCTCGCTACGCAGCGTTGAAACATTAGCATTACAGGCAGTCAATGTATTTGCCGCATGGGTGTTTTCTAATAAGGCCAGTAATAGATGTTCAACAGTGAGATACTCATGCGATTTTTGACGCGCAAGTGTCATTGCTAAACGTAAAGAAACTTCAAGATGACGACTTAACATAACGACTTCCTACGGTTATACCTATCTTTATAATTGATAGCTTTATGAATGAGTTAGTAAGTAAATCAGGGCGATAGATGGATTGTTCAAGGGCAATAATTTATTATTAAGAGACATTACTAAATGACCGCATCCATGACTTGAGTGTTGTTTTCAGCTTTTCTTTATCTCAACACGATACTTAAGAAGAGTCAATCTATTAACGCAGTCTAAAATGTATCAAAGCATGCTGCTTATCGATAAGCACAGAAATAACAGTATATTAGGGCTGGGCAAATAAAAGAGAGGTTGGCAGTAAAATAATGAACGAAGATATAGATGATAGACAACACACGCTTCAAACAACTATTTGACGGTGTAGTATAATATGTGGGGCTTCTTTGTAGAAAAATCAAGGTTGAAACAATAACCATCGACATCGTTTAAGAGAAGTTTTTTAGGCAATTATTGGCTAAAAATATCTGCCAGGCTCACGCTATGAGGGTGATATTCATAACATATGCAGACGGTTTGAAAGGGTAAAACAGAGAAAGCTGTAAAGCAAAAGAATCAAAAATCGAGCCTAGAACCTAGCATTACAATCAAGAAAACCTCATAATCAAGAAGACCCTGCTACTCACCTTGGTGTGGTTCTATTTGAGTTAATAATGGATAGCCTTCACGATGAGCCAGACTGTTTACTTTCTTGGCTTTGGTTTCCGCAATATCCTTAGGATAAATACCCGCAATACCCTTATTGCTATGATGAATCGTCAACATAATCTCAACCGCAGAATCCATACTATGACGGAATTCTGACTGTAAAATATAGACGACAAACTCCATCGGCGTATAGTTATCATTGTACATAATAACGGCATACATTGGCGGCTTGGCCACTTCTGGCTCTGCCACCAATACATCTGCTTGTGGCGACGTTTCGCCATCTGTATCACCGTCTTGCGCACGGTGAGCAGGCATATTTGGGAAGTGCCAATCAGATACGGCTGGCATCGCTTGTAGGTTTTTTTGTTTTATCATAGTTAGAATACAAATTAATAAGTATATTTATAATAGGATAAAGCGCTATTAAAATAGATTGGCAGAAATAATACTAAGATTGGTTGGACATCGCGGTTCTAGATCATCAAAAGCTATAGACTGTCAGAGCCAACAACCATTAAAACGACTAAGGCGCAATCGGGCTTTCATCGACTTCTGGTAAGTCTAAAAGCGAGAGCGGCATATTATCAACTCGATCACCGAGTTTCCAATCATACAGCTGTTCTATCTTTTTCCCACCAGCTTGTAAGCTGATTTTTGCTTGTAGCGGCTTAAAGCCTGACGGCATCGTAAAGCGGCCGCGAATACGGACGATACCTTCAATCGTATAAGAGGAAGGATCTAGCGGTACTTCTACAAAATCATCATCGTTGAGCAATGTTAGTACTGGTGTTAGGCGCTTGGCTTTACCATCTTCACTAAGCATCGCAATATCAAAACCATATTCGAACGCATTTTCAGGCAAGGGTTGAATTTTGGCACCCAATATATGTAATGGCATACCACCCTTTTCACTCAGAAATTCAGCATATAGCTCATTGAGCTGTGAGACTTGTTTGTTTTCCACTGTCAGTTCTTGCTGATTTTCACGAAGCTCATCCAGATTCGCCAAACTAATGGCCAGCTCTTGTTTAGCAGTGCTGGCTTGATTAGTCGCGATTTTATTACTGATCCGTAAGTCCTCAAGCTCTTGGACGGCCTCGCTACTATTAATCATTGCTTGCTTGGTTTCGGTTTCTATGGAATGAAATCCGCGCTGATAGCCGATTTTATGTCCAAATATCAACCCCACCACTGCGGTCACTAATATGGCCACAACAAACAGTGCCAATACCAGCGTAGACGCCCCTCGTTGTGTGCTACTAATATTATTGACTAAGCGATCACATTCTTTAGGAGAATACAGTCTACGTCCCACATTATCTGGAACAGAAGCCTGACACGATAAACGTGCTGGCCGTGAGCAAAAGCGTAGTACGAGCTTAACACGCATCTAGACAGTATCTCTTAACAGGAAGGGCAAGTTATTATAGCGGAATTCATAATCAATACCTAGCGCCATAAATATGAAGGATTTTTTCCTTAGTAAATCTCTCTTAAGGAACGATAGGCGCAAAATTTAGCCCCATTGATTCATCGAAACCAAACATTACATTCATATTCTGCACTGCTTGTCCCGCTGCCCCTTTCACCAAATTGTCTTGAACAACGATAACCGTCAGCTCAGCGCGTTCATTGTCTTGATGAACAGCAATACGCAACCGATTACTGGCCCGCACGCTGCGCGTATCTGGGTAGATACCCTTTGGCATCACATCAACGAACAGCTCTGACCTATAGGCATTTTCAAACGCTTGCTGCCAATCAATAGCAGCCCCAGCATCCGTTAGCTCCATATGAATAGAGCTAAGCATGCCACGTATCATCGGCACCAGATGCGGTAAAAAACGAATACGATGGGTGAATTTACTATCCAATAACTGCGCAACGCCTTGCTCAATTTCGGGCAGGTGCCGATGGCCTTCAACGCTATATGCTTTGAAATTGTCTGTGGATTCAGCATAATTAAGTGCAAGCTTGGCTTGACGTCCAGCACCAGAAACACCAGATTTTGCATCGATAACGATACGCGATTCAACAAGCTGTACGGCTTGTTTATTTTGCGCCTCTATAATCGGTTTTAAGCCCAAAATAGCAGTGGTTGGATAACAACCAGGGTTACCAACGACTAAAGCATCAGCAAGCTTATCACGATTGATTTCAGGTAAACCATATACAGCTGTTTTTAGCAGCTCAGGACAAGCATGTGACTGTTGATACCAGTGCTCAAAATCCGTCAATGATTGCAGACGAAAATCAGCAGCAAGATCAATGACTTTGACGCCTGCTTGCGTCAGCGCTTCAGCCTGCTTCATTGCCACGCCATGCGGTGTCGCAAAAAACACCACATCGCACTTTTGCAGCGCTGCAAGCGTATCATCACCCAAGTCGCTAAAAACAATATCTGAGATACCGCGTAAGCTTGGAAATATCTCATCAGCTCGTGTACCCGCTTCACTACGCGAGGTTAGCAAATCAATAGATACCTCAGGATGAGCAGATAATAAGCGAATGAGCTCAATACCTGTATAACCTGTGCCACCGACAATCGCTGCTGAAATCATAAGACATCCTTTTTTCTGTTACTTAGTAAACATCTGGCTTTATAGATTATAAGCTTTAGATTTTATAATCATGTACCGCATCGATAAATACTTTGGCATTATCAGGGTTGACCCACTGGGTAATACCATGACCTAAGTTTGCGATGTAGCCAGTCTTTTCGCCATTCGCATAAGCGCTATCGAGCATCGCGTTTACTTCAGCACGGATAGTCGCAGGTGAACCATATAAAGTCGCTGGATCCAAGTTACCTTGAATGGCTTTGCTACTTTGTAGTTTTTTATGTTGTTTGGTCAATTGGCGCTGACTTTCTGTCAATACTTGGCGGGCACGATCGATCGGCATTGTCCAGTCTAGACCCAAAACGTCTGCTTCACTATCCGCTTGCACATCTAACCAAACGCCACCACCTTTGGTAAATAATACCACCGGTATTTCAGGATGACGTACTTTTAGCTCAGCGACAATACGCTTGTTATAAGCGTGAGAGAAATCGATAAACTGACGATGGGCTAACGCGCCGCCCCAGCTATCAAATATCTGTAATATTTGAGCACCAGCAACCACTTGCGCATCCAAATAATCAATGACAGACGTTGCTAATTTATCTAGTAATTGATGTAAAAACTCAGGATTGCTATATAAGAAGCCTTTAGTATAACGATAGTCTTTTGAGCTGCCACCTTCAATCATATAAGTGGCGAGTGTCCACGGACTACCAGAAAAACCAAATAGCGGTACCTGTCCATTTAGCGCGGTACGAATGCTGGTCACCGCACGCATGACATAATCAAGAGAGTCATTGACATCCAGCACAGGCAATCTATCCAAATCTGCTTGCTTACGAATAGGATGCTTAAACTTCGGTCCTTCCCCAGTTTCAAAATATAAGCCCAACCCCATAGCATCAGGAATGGTCAAAATATCACTGAATAAAATAGCCGCGTCCAAATCCATACGACGTAACGGCTGCAAAGTCACTTCAGTGGCACGTGCGGTATCTTTACACAGACTCATAAAATCACCTGCTTCAGCGCGAGTGGCTTTATACTCTGGTAAATAACGACCCGCTTGACGCATCATCCATACAGGCGTGGTATCTATTGGCTCAAAGCGGAGTGCCCGTAGCAATCTGTCGTTTTTTAGAGGCGCAAAGTTCTGCTCAAGCGCACTATTATTGTCTGAAGCACTCATGTACAAATCTCCAAAGCAGCACTGTATTTAATAAATATATAAACAGTACCGGATAAAATAAATTGAATAAGGGAATACTAAACGCTAATAACTTATAGGCCGCGACAGCTAAACTTTATGTTAACTGTCATTGACCAAATAAAACTTGAGACTAGGTAAAGGTATGTCGTTAGGGCATATCCTCACTCTGAACGAAGCCAGCTAAATGGGCTAAAAATGAGGACACACCCTAGTATTATACCGTTAACGCTAAATTATCTCGGTGTACCATGACCACACGCTCTTCATTACTGCCAAGGATTTTATCGAACTGCTCGGTACGCTCACGCGCAACGCGCGACGCATCACGAGAGGAGAAATTAACCTGACCGACCGCTAAACGCTCACCCGTATCTTGATGAATAATTTCTACCACATCACCTTCATCAAAATTACCGCGTACATCTACTACGCCGACTGGTAACAAGCTTTTGTTGTGTTCAGCCACCGCTTTAGCAGCCCCTGCATCCACAATAAGCGCGCCTTCCATGCGCAGATGCGCAGCGATCCACTGTTTGCGGGCGATTATTTTGTCTTCATCATTGGTTGTGAGCAACGTCCCGACCGCTTCACCTGATACCACACGAGTGATGACATCTTCGATAGCACCACTGACGATGACTGTTGGACAGCCGCCCATAGCAGCGAGGCGACCAGCACGGATTTTGGTCAGCATACCGCCGCGACCAAGCTTACCGCCGTCGCCTGCAATATCAAATAAATAGTCTTCCATCGCCCGTTCTTGACGAATCATTTTGGCATTAGGGTCGTTGCGAGGGTCCCCTGTAAACACACCTTCTTGATCGGTTAAGATAATGTATAAGTCAGCATTAACCATCGCTGCTACCATCGCGCCTAAGGTGTCATTGTCGCCAAACTTAATCTCATCGATAGTGATGGTGTCATTTTCATTAATCACTGGCAGTACATGCCATTCTAACAGCTGAGTTAACGCACTGGTGGTATTCAAGTAACGGCTGCGGTTAGATAAGTCGTCATGGGTGAGTAACAACTGCGAGCTTTGAATACCGTGCTGAATAAGTGCTGACCACCACGTCTCAATCAAGCCCATCTGGCCGATAGAGGCACAAGCCTGTAGAGCAGCCAACTTCTTCGGTCGCTCATCTAAGTTCATACGTACCACGCCTTCAGCGACTGAACCGGAGGATACTAATAGTACTTCAACCCCTTGCTTATGCAGCTCTGCAATCTGTTTTGCCCACCCATAAATGGCAGTTCGATCCAGCCCTCGGCCGTTATTGGTTAGTAACGATGAGCCAATCTTGACAATAACGCGCTGAATATCAAAGTTACGAGTTTGCTTAACAAACCTTGCTTCTTCTGTCGTGTTCTCTATGTCAACTGCCATATAAACTCCTGTTGCTAATGTAAATTGATTAAGGGGATTAATTTAAAAATACGCACAAGCATCTATCAACTTAAGGGACGTAAACCACTTCAACGCCATCTTCATCATCATCACGATCATCATCTAGACTGGCGTCGTCGGTTAAGTCTAACCCTTCGCGTTGTGCTTTGCGAGCCGCACGATAGGCTTCACGCTGTGCTTCAGTATTAAGACGCACTTCTGCTTCTAAACGTTCAAAGCGTTCTTGTTGTGCTTCAGCGAAAATAGGATCTTCTAATTCACGTTCGCGTTCAAGTTCAATTTCGTTCATCAAATGATATTTGACCGCGTCGACGCCTTCGCCTGTCAGGGTTGCGGTGCGAAAGACAATACCTGTCCAGCCAAGTTCCGCGACAATATGGGTACAAAGTGCATTCAAATCTTCGTCAGCGACCTGATCGATTTTATTTAATACTAAAATCTGTGGCAAGTTGGCCAACTCAGGTGAAAAACGCTCAAGCTCATTTAAAATAACGCGGGCATTTTCTACTGGATCGCTGCCATCGACAGGTTTTACATCGACTAAGTGTAACAGACGGCGAGTACGAGCGACATGCTTTAAGAAGCGAATGCCCAGTCCAGCCCCTTCTGATGCGCCTTCAATTAGTCCAGGAATATCAGCCATAACAAATGAGCGATGGCGACCGATATCGACCACTCCTAAATTAGGTACTAGGGTAGTAAATGGATAGTCGGCAACTTTTGGCTTAGCCGCAGAAACTTGGCGGATAAAGGTAGATTTACCCGCATTTGGCAAACCAACCAAACCCACGTCAGCTACTACTTTTAGCTCAAACTTAAGAATCTTTATTTCACCTTCAAACCCTGATGTGGCTTTGCGTGGTGCCTGATTGGTAGAGCTTTTAAAGTGAGTGTTACCCAGACCACCATCACCACCTTTGGCAATCAGTAATGTCTGATCAATCTCAATCAAATCACCCAAGACTTCATCTGTTTCAGTATCAACCACGGTCGTACCAATAGGTACCGATAAGTAAATATCATCAGAGGCTTTACCTGAACAGTTCTTACTATGACCGTTCTCACCGCGCATCGCGTCATAGCGGCGCGTATAGCGATAGTCAACTAAGGTGTTGGTGTTATCATCTGCAATGACGTACACATCACCGCCACTACCACCATCACCACCATCGGGGCCACCGCGCGGGACGTACTTTTCTCGGCGAAAACTGGCGATTCCGTTACCACCGTCACCTGCTTTTACCGTTACGACGGCTTCATCAATAAATCGCATTTCTTACGTTCCTTTATTTACACTCTGGTTTATAAGCCATAATTGAGATCATCGACCGCGTTTTAAGCCTATAGTTATCTTTTAAATAGCTATCTTTTAAAAATCTTAAAGATTTATCTCTATATTTTATTGCATCATTGCTTTCATGATGACAATAACACCCGATAACCAATCGGACTATCGGGTGCTGTCTATCCTAACTTTAAACTGTATTACTTTCAAAATCACATTTATCTATAAATGCTGTAACTGACCTTTAAGAATTGGCTCTTAAGAAATAACTCTTTTCATAAGAGTACGGTTAAAAAGTCGATACGGCTTTATAGAAGTTTTAAGCTGGAATCTGAGTATAACTGATACCGGCCATTTGCGTCGCCAAACGCAATACTTGTGTACTATAGCCTACTTCGTTGTCATACCAAATATAAACAATAGCATGATTATCAGTCAAAATAGTGGCTTGTGCGTCTACGATACCCACATGAGTGTCGCCGACAAAATCGGTTGATACCGCTTCTGTAGAATCGGTATATGCAATTTGTGTTTGCCACTGGCTGCTATTAGAAATTTTACGCATAAAATCATTTAGCGCGTCGGCACTGTCTGGGGCTGTTTTCAGATTCAAATTCAAAATCGCCAAGCTAACGTTTGGCGTTGGCACACGAATAGCATTACCCGTCAACTTACCGCTAAGCTCTGGTAGTGCTTTACCCACTGCTTTTGCCGCACCAGTACTAGTAATGACCATATTCAATACGGCACTACGACCACGGCGATCGGCTTTATGGTAGTTATCAATGAGGTTTTGATCATTGGTAAACGAGTGAATCGTTTCGACGTGACCGTTTTCGATACCGTACTCGTCATTTAATACTTTAAGCGTTGGGGTAATCGCGTTGGTAGTACAGCTCGCTGCACTAACGATCGTATCATCACCAACCGTATCGTTATTCACACCATACACGACGTTTTTGATATCGCCGCCAGCAGGTGCGGTTAATAGTACTTTTTTCACACCAGTAGATTGCAAATGCTTACCAAGGCCCGCTTCGTCTTTCCAGATACCCGTATTATCCACCACGAGTGCATCGTTAATACCATAAGCGCTATAATCGATATCGCTTGGATCGTTGGCATAGATAACTTGCACAAAACGACCGTTAATAATTAAACCATTGTTTTTATCATCAACAACTACGCCACCGGCGAAGCTGCCATGAATCGAATCACGCTCTAGCAATGAGGCACGTTTGGCTAAATCGCCTGCGGCAGCTGGACGTACGACGATGGCCTTTAATTGTAAGCCTTTCGAGCTTGAGGCTTGCGACAGCAACAGACGCGTTAAGATACGACCAATACGGCCAAATCCGTATAGCACTACATCTGTGGCACCATTGATAGACGCTTTAGTATTATCGATAGATTGTAATGCTGCTTGAATATCACTGTCATTGGCGATCAGCTGGCCCACATCGATACGAGTGGCTTGAAGGTCTTTGTTTTCTGCCAAAACTTTGACCATCGCTAGCGTATCAGCGATATCGATAGATTTTGCGCCTTGCTCACGTAGTGCTACTTTTTGATGCAATGCCAATATTTGACCAACAGAGGTGGTATCTAGCATGTCACCGAATAAAGTCACTTGCACGTCTTGCTCATTATAGAGCTTGTTCAATAGACCCATTAGCTCAATCGCTTGTTGCTCTTGATTGTTATAATTGCTCAAGTGGTCTTGATGTAATTGGCGTAAGGTATCAGCGTTGCTCACGAGAAACATCCTTATGGTCAGTAATGTATGATCAGTAAAGTATAAAGAGAGTTAAATTAGATAGGTATATGTGGTCTAAGCAGTCACTCTAGTGTGCCAACCAGACACTAACGGTGCTGGTTATTCGCAATAGAGTATTTAGATCGTCTAGATTTTAGCTTAAAACGGCCTATTTTGCTAGTGATAACCGAACTGCTAATACTTATATGGGATTTAATGGCAATATACCAGTGATTGTAAAAAACATCAGTGATGATAAAAAGTGATGATAAAAAATAAAGGCAGCCAATGATGCTGCCATCTTATTTATGCATTTCCACTTTATGCATATCCACATTAAAAATAAGTATTAAGCATCAATCATTAAGGAATCAGACTGACCGTTTGATTGGTTTGCGGGGTTAACTTAAATTCTTTTAATTCATAGCCTTGCTGCTGTGCAACTTGACGATATTTGGCATAAGTTTTTTGACTGATATTTGGCGAGCGCGACAATAACCATAGATAGTCTTTATCCGGCGTCCCTACCAAAGCAGTTTTGTAATCAGGGTCGCGTGCCAATACCCAATAGTCGGCGCGACCGACTGGTATCCAGCGAATCCATGACGGCAAAAACGTGACTTTCAGCTTACTACCGGTGTCGTCAGCTGGCTTCGCTAAACCCTCAGCAACAATACCAGAACCGTCTTTATCTGCACACTTATTGGTAACGATAATACCTGAGCCATCCGTTTTTTCGGTGTAATTAGCCGTGACGTCACTGGCGCAGTTACGCTGAAAATACATCGGTAAGCGACCTATCTCATACCACGTACCAGCGTATTTTTTGAGATCAACACTATCAACTGTGGTTGGCGTATTTGCAGACTTATGAATAATAGTGCTAGGGTCAACAGACAGCGTTTCTACTGTGGTGGTATTATTAGTAGGGGCAGCCGTTGGTTGAACGGGTGGCGTTGCCGCGTAAGCTGAAAATGCGGCTAACGGTATAATAATCGCTAAGGCAATACCCGTATGCTTGATAAGGCCATTCATAAATACGCGTTCCGGTATCTCTTTATATGATGAGAGGGTGTTTTGTTCAGAATCCTGTTTTTCAAAGGCCTCTTTTTCAGTGCCATGCTTTTGAGTGCTGTGTTTTAAAGCGTCTGTCTGATCATTCAAAAACTCTGACATTAGCGGTTGGTTTTTGACAGGTTTCTGTGGTTTTTTATACCCACCCGCACTGCTATCGTTTGTGTCATCAAAGCCATTTATATCGCTATACTTCAAGTCGTCATTTTCTGCATTATCATGATCAATCATAGCAGACTCTTTTATTTTCACAGGACTTTTAGCGGCGCTTTTGTAGCCAAAGCAACTGTCTTGCAAGGAGATGTTTTTTGAGCATTCATCGTTCGAGCTTTCATGGTTGTAGCTAGCATCGTTGCTAGCATAGCTTGTCTGCGGCTTACTATCATTTGGATAATAGCTGCTCGACTGGCTGGTCCGCATAGGTTGAGAACCAGCTTCCTGTGAATCAGACCATGCTGATTGAGGTAACTTATTGGTTTTCATAGGAATACCATTGTTAATAGTGTTGTTAAAATTTATTATACATGCCTTCAATATGATTCAACTTTCTATGCATTATCAATTTTAAAATCAATTCAAAACCACACTTTCAATATGAAAGCTAATGCGACGAAAAATTAAATTTTATCTAATAGAGCAGCTTTCTCTTTTTACAAGGTTTTTACAAGCAATTCACTTATAAAAAGCAGAGTAGATACTCTTTAATTCGATAATATATATTAAGGGCAACTCGACTATTAAAACAGTGTCGCAATGTAGGAAAACGCAACGGTTTGTAAGTAACTATGTGTCTATACTTGAGAACAAACACATAGTTACTGTTTGGATAAATAGATTTAAAATCAATTGTTTGTCATAAAAAAACTCGATAAACAACTATTATAATATAGGTTTTGTAAGAACTTTTAGCGGCGGTTATATGCTGGCTTTTATCCTTATAAAAACTGACGAATACCAGCAATACTAACTCCACCATATTGTAAAGCTTGGTCAATCATCATGGGTGACAATCCACCCAAACCGATAATCGGCATGTCAGCCAATTGCGCCAGCGCTGACCATGATTCCCAACCAAGCGGCGTAGCATCAGGATGTGTTTGAGTGGCTAAAACAGGCGATAAAAAAGCACCAATGACTGGTGGTAGCTGTTGTTGTAGCCGAGTATTGGCCAGTTGATTGGCAGCATCAATGCTAGTGGCGTCATGACAACTGACTATCAACGGAAAATCTTGTGATAGCAGTGGGCTGGATACAAACTCATCGTTATTATTAAAGCATTGCATCAATGCCTGATGAGTCAGATGGTGGGCGACGATTCGGTCAGTGATTTGATTGATGGGTTGGCTATTAACCGCCATCTCTTGAGCCACTGGCAATGCCTTAACATCTAAAGGCTGACTGTCAACAGCACAGGGTACAATCACATGGATATCTGGTCGTGCCTCTATTAATCGTGCAGCGATACTATCGGCACAAGTTTCTTTGACTCGAATATATAACCAAGATTCTGGCGCTACATTCTGTTGATGATATTGTAGCCATGCCAATTCTGGATTAGGATGCGCGTTGAAATGTGCTAACGGATAGGTAATCGCTATCTGTGTAGGCAAAGCCAACCATTTAAGAATCGTCTTGTTGGCAGCCGGCAGAGAATACTGCCCTGCTAATAACTCATCCTTATTTACCCATGTCAGCGCCTGCCCTTCTAAACCATGCTGGCAATACTTATATTTCTCGTATTGCAGCGTTGTCAGCTCTGTTATATATACCTGTAAGCTGACCTGCTTGTCACCATAATCATGATGCAGACGCCCAAGCTTGACGATCGTATTGCCACTGATTGCCATCCCTGTCTCTTCCGCGACTTCTCGTATCAATGCCTGCTCTGCACTTTCATTGGCATCTATTTTGCCGCCTACAAACTCATAGCGATTGCCTTGATGCTGCGCCGCGTTGCGAAAACCAAGCAAATACTGCTCTTTATAATGAATAACTGCCACCGCAACATTGACGATGGTTGCTTTTTCATTTGTGGCTTGGTTTTCAGCTTGTTTTTTGGCGGGATTGACTGACTGGCTTGACATGAGATTGTCCTTTATTATTTTTTAACTTAGGTATTAAAGCATGCTGAATGTTTCTAGGACATAGAGCATGTCCTCAATCTGAACGAAAGCAACTAAATGAAGACACGCCCTAATATATTTACTTTATAACGCCTGCTTTAGTTAAATTTACATAATGACTGCAATTCATTTTATTAATTAGCTTGCAAAAGCACTTAATCTAAATGATAATTATTATCGTTAATAGCTTGTTTGCTGTCACTCTTTACTGTTTAATTATTTCATCAAAAGGAATTTATTATGAGCATGGTTATCTCCCGTTATTTGAACTGCCGTGAAAACCGTCTGCCTACTCTACAATCACAGCATCTTTTTGCACTAACCAAAGAGGTACGTATCGAGCATGAAGGCGAAGAATACCGTCTACGCCTAACGCGCAACAACCGCTTAATTTTGACCAAATAAATTAAAATTAAGAACCGTCCTATCTATAAAAAAACGCCTTCATTACAAGGCGTTTTTTATGGGATTGACTAGGGGCTGTATAGAATTCATCTACTAGAACTGCCAACTGTAGACCACATCCACGGCATTCTCTGCCGCTGAGGTTGCTTCGACATAGATACGGCGTGTCAGCTGATAACGAATCGACAAGCTGTTTTGAGCATTGAACACCCCTACGCCGTAGCGAATATACAAGTCAGGGGTCACATAACCTGTGACATTGACATTGGTGTCTTCGCTGCTACCTGAGGCATCAACGGTGAGGCTTTGCAAACCGAAAGCTTGACCAATTTGATTGGTTAGGCTGCGGGTTCCACTAAGCCCAAAGCTCAGTCCTGCTGCTGCTAAGTTATTGGTGACTTGTGATTTAAACCCTTGCTCACTGATTTGCGTGGCGCCCTTATTATTGATTCGACCTGTCACCAAGGCATTCATCGCTTGCTGCTGGGTCAATCCAGCATTATTAAAGACGATAATATTTGGATTTTCAGTACTGCCTTTGACACGTAGGCCCACTGTTTTGCCATCAATAGTTTTGACCGCCTCAATACTCAGGTTAGGTTTCATCACGTCGCCATTAAAGCGTACTTGACCATAGTTCAGCTCTAAACTCTGTCCAAAAGCGTTGACGTTGGTACGACGCGATACTTGCACCACCCCTTTAGCGCGCATAATACCAGTGCCATTTTGATTGATATTGATCGCACCCGCCAGAGGAATAACCGCACCAAACCCTCGGAAATTAATATCGTCACCCAAGTCTACACCGACATCTGCGTTGATCGACCAAGGTTTTGAGATAGCCAATACCTCATCGATATTACCAATGAGGCGACGATCAAGGACGACCGCATCTTCGGTTTGGGTAATGATATCTTCACTGGCTTCTGGTGGACGGATGGTCGCTGATGGCACACTGACAGCACCTTTAATATCGACATAACGGTCACCTGGGCGCACAATAATGTCAATATCAGGATTCACTTCAGCCACTAGTAATGGCGGTTGGGTGATGACCAAGCGCTCGCCAATAACGCTGAGTTTGGCTTGTAGCTTTTGTTGCCAGTTGACCGAACCAACCAATTTACCCGTCCCCGTACCACTATTGAATGTCCCATCAATAGTCGCTTGCGTACCTCGGATTTTGGCTTCAGTATTAACATTGGTTAGATTTACGGGCAAGTCAAGCATAGCGATACGACCGTCAGCGAGCTTTACATCACCATAAAACTGCGGCTTGTCCAAGGTGCCACCCAGTCCACCTGCCATCGTGACGTTACCTTCTAATACGCGCATACCTGGGAAGAAAGGCTTAAATATCGCTAGATTCAGCTCATTTAGTACCAACGCGCCCGAAATAGGCTTAGGTGCTTTGTAGGGATCAACGACAACTTCAGCATAACCACGAGCGCCGCGACCAGTATTAATATCTGAGCGTAACTTGATACCTTCAGGGACTGATAAAGCGATGAGCGAGATACGCTTATACGGCAGCGTGACTGGCGCACTATCCCCTTCTTGGATTAAGCCAATTTTACCATTATCCGAATATAGCGTGGTGTTAATGGTCGGTGGACGCCCACGTTGCCAGCCGACAATAGCTTTACCATTAATCTTGCCATGCCAATCGATGTCTTTGGGTAAAAACACTGAAAACAATGAAGTATCTATATTTTGTAAAGCGATATTGACGTCACCTTTATCTGGTGATGCGACCAAGTTTTCACGTAAGCACAGTTTGCCAGTTTGGTCGGTCGCCTGCCAACAATGCGCTGCCAATTGTACTTTTAAATCGTTACTATTGCCATTTTGCTCATTAGGTAAATTCACAATTAATTGCGCTGGCTGTAATTGATTCAAGGTAGCGTATTTAGATTTGATGCGCCCCTTACCAATCACACCTGACCAACTAAGCTTATCTCGATCGAAACCGCCTTTTAGACGTGCCGCAATATCGAGCTGCTCATTGGCGACGTCAAGGTTGACCACATGCGCCTGTTCAGTACCATTAAACGAGGCTTTGATATTCTTGAATGTCTGCCCAGCGGCATCTAAGCCTTCAGCCGTAACGATAAGCTGACTGGGGCTATTTGCCAAATTAACCAGCTTGCCGCGCACTCGACCTTGGCGCAAAATAAAGCCTGGCAGCGCAATACGCTCACCGACCAAATCGATATAAATAGTGGGTAACGCTTGACCTGCTGGCTGTGATAACGTCGCACCGCCAGAGACTTTACCAGCGAGCTTATCTGATAGCTGATCTAGACTGGTAAGATTTATTTTGGTTTGTAATTGCTTGGCGTTACCATTAGCCGTGAGGTAATTATCACCCCAGCGTAGTACTAAATTATCAGCATCTAAGCTATCGATTAAGGCATTGACTTGTTGGTATTGCGCTTGAGCATCTTGCGTTTGTAGACGTTGAAAGTAACTTGCCAAGTCTTTTGGCAGACGCATTTTTGCCGCCAAGCTGCCTTTTGCACTCAGTGGCTTGCCTTTTAACATACCGCTTAAGTCAATTTTTTTGATATTAACAATTTGCTGCGAGTCGCTCCAGCGCCCATCAGTATTGAGTGTTCCGGTGATGAGACTTGGGGTGTCTTTTAGAAAATATCCAACGTTAAAGCGATCCATCACCGCATCAATATCCCAAGCGATACCTTGGCGGACATCGACGGTGCCTTTGGCATCGATACTGCCCGCCGCACCTACATGACGTAAGCGCTTGATACGAATCAGCTGGGCATCACCACTGGCATTAATAGTCAGCTTACCTGCTGGCAATTGCTCAGCATCTAATACGCCATCGAAGTTTACGGCAAAGTTTTTAAGCTGACCTTTCGCATTGGTGTTATTTTTAGGTGCGCTCTGCCATGCACCACTGGTTTTCAGATCACCAGTAATAATCGCTGGATTATTGGGTAAGAAATAACCTAGATTAAATTTATCAAAACGACCCTCTACCGTCCAGCCGATATTTTTACGCAAATCGATAACACCTTTCGCATTCACTGCGCCGGCTTCACCGTTATAATTTAATTTTCGAATACTGATAAGCTTTGGCGTACCAGCAGCATCGATAGCTAGCTGTCCTTTTGGCACATCAGCAGTATCGACTTGCCCATCAAAGCGCGCATCGAACACCGATAGCTCACCACCAACGATATCAACACTGGCATCGCCGCCACCGGTCAAACCGATCTTACGACCATCCTGCGAGGCATCAAGTTGTGCCTGCAAGTCAGTATTATTCAAGGTAATAATATGGCGCTGACCACTGATGCCGCCTTTATTGATATTTAGCAAACGCCCGCGCGCGCTGACACTTCCTGTCAAACGCTCAAGCGGTAAGTCACTGCGATACTGTTTGGGTAGTAAGCCATTGGTACGAGCGTCAACCTGCCATGTTAAAGGACGCTTGTTACTCGCCAGTTGAATCTGCCCAGTACCCGATAAATCACCCACTATCCCATTATAATCAAGGCGGTTAATACCAATGACATCACCTGCTTTGCGCACGCGCACATCATAGTTGCCTTTGGGTGCGGCATTGAGCTCATTAATCACTGCATTGGCATCAACGGACAATCGTGACCCACGAACGATGACATCTGCCTGCCCACTCGGGCTATCGATATTACCAATATTAGGGACATCGCGGCGGATAAGATTTTGCCATTTTGCATCAATATACCAAGGTGCCACCTGTTTAGACTTCGCTGATGTTTTACCTTGAGCAATGTTAGCATTGATATGCTCGCCATCACGCTGGCGCAAATCCGCATCAATCTCTGTATTACCAGCAAGATTTTGCTGCTGATAATGTACTGACAGTCGACCATTTAACTTTTGCGGGGCATAGGCTTTAAAATCGGCGTACTCATCAGGAATAGCTCGGCGAACATCAAAATTGCTGCCTGTCGCTCGTACTTTTGCATCAAAGCTGTCTTTCCAATCTAAAATACCTTGCAGTACCAAGTTTCCAGCTGGAACTTGTGCATCTAAGCGATCAACGCGCAACTGGCTGTTGGCAATGATAGCGCGGCCTTGATAATGACCTGACGGAATGTCTTTGGCTGTCAGCTCGGTGTTGATACGCAGACGTATCTCAGAGATGACACCAGTGGCGGTCGCGGTACCACTTTTTAGACGAATATCTTGACTGTCGGCATAAGGAATAAGGATGTCATCCCATTGCAACTTTGCCCTAAATGGTGCATCGTCATCCAATCCTTGCACCACAAAATCACCGCTGACATCGCTGTCGTTATAACGACTACGCACCTTGCCGACGGTGCGTTTTAGCGTACCTTTTGCGGTAATATTCAGTGGGTCAACGTAGGCTTTTTCTAGTGCGCTAACTTCTACAATGGCGCTCAGATCCAGCGGATAATCGCCTTGTAAGTCAATCTTACCCTTTAAGGCGTTGATCTTGACGATATCGGCATACTGTAAATTACCGCGACCCACCGTGACTTCAGTACCCACCCATGCCAAATCACGGGCAACAATATCATGGACAACGACAGGTTCTTTAGTCACTTGCTTATAAGTGATATTTTTGATTTTGGCTTGATCGAAACGCAAGTTGACGGGTAGTTGTAGCGTTTTATAATCGAACGGCTCACCTGTCGGTGGCGCATTATTGATAATCTCGATGGTTTGTATATCGGCATCACGCAAATGCACTGTTTTAGCAAATACGGCGCGCCAGCCTATCTTGACGTAGGCTTTATCGACCAATATTTCAAGATCTTCGGTCGCTTTGATGTCGATATCAGACACCCAAATACCGTCACGCAAGTTACCGCGCCCGTATTTGAAGTCGATACCCGTCTCGACACTAATTTTCTCTAGGATAAACTTGGTGCCTGATTCTGTCCCAGCCGCATACAAAAATATGGCGAACATAATCGCCAATACGATGAGAATGAGCACAGACAGTTTGATCAAAAATGACAGCGGATACCAACGTTTGACTGCACGGGCATCGCGTTGTGCTGGATCTTCATCTGATGAGTTATTGGGCGGGGTATTTTTTGTCAGCATGACACTCAACTACGTTAAAGAATGATTACCAGCAATCGGTATGATAAATAATACATGGAACAAATCAAGCGATGGGTCTAATTGGTTACTTTAAGCTATTTATTTAAGTCACTAATTTAAGCAACTATAAAGGCGAGCCAATAAAGAAGTGCAGTCTAACTGGAATACTACTTTCTGTCACACCAGCCGCGACATCGACGCGCACCACCCCTACAGGAGATGCCCAGCGGATACCGACGCCGACGCCGACCTTTGTGTCAGTCTCAAATTTTTTGTCGTAAGCATTACCCACATCGGTGAAGAATGCCCCGCGGAAGCCTGGTTTAAACTCATAGTTATACTCTGCACTACCGACAGCCAGTATTTGCCCGCCGGTTAGATAGCCTTTGTCTATTGGTGATAGGCTCTCATAGTCATAGCCACGGATACTTTGATCACCACCAGCAAAGAAACGTAATTTATAAGGCACTTCATTAAAATCATCCGCCCAAATATAGCCAGTATTTACACTGCCCAGTAATTGATGTTTTTTGTCCTCGCCAAAGCTATAGATACCGCTAACACCTGCGCGAGCGATTGCCAAATCAGTGTCGCTAAGTGCTTTATCAGCCCCTGCTTCGACCGAATAATACTGGCGTATACCGCGAGTTGGGTTGGTCGCACTATCCACGTCTGCCTTATTGAGACCATAGCCAAATAACAGCGCTCGTTGCTTGGGCTTAGAGGAGACAAAGCGAATAGGCAAATCGTCCAAGTCCGCTTTATCAACGCCCGTTTCGAGCTCATCCAACCGATAGCGCATGGAATAAACACGATTCCAACCACTTTCACGGCGAATATTGCGTGCCAGCCCTGCTTTTAGCGTTTTGGTCGACAAGTCGAAGTTACCTTTACCTTGGTCGATCACCTCTTCTTCATAGCTAAGACGGGCATCCAAGGTATCATTGAGAGGATGTTTCCAGGGTCGGCTCGCATAGACGGCCACATTCTTAGTGATTCTGGACACCTCTGTCTCTACGCCCGCTTGATAACCTTTACGATTGAGTAAGTTATAATCTACCTTTGCCGTGGCACGAACACCCGTATCCGTCCCATAACCCAGACCGACTTGAGCATCGCGTGGTTTATCAGAAGATACAAAGACATACAATGGTACTTTTTTACTCTCTGCCACTTGCTGCGGTGTTTTACGTCCTTCGAGCGTCGGTGGCACGAAGTTTTCATCAGAAATTAGAGTCTCTTCATCAGGGAAGATTTTTTGCGCAACATTACTGATTGAGTCGCTAATTTTGCCTAAAACACTATCTGCTTTTTGGTCTTTTTCATCCAATACACGATCGTTTGGCAAGCGACTTAAGCGATCTGCTTTTTGTTTGACAGCTTGCAGTTTATCGAGCGTTTCTTCATCAACCTCAAACTCGATTGCGGCAATGTCAGCGTCATTGACTGACTCTCCACTATCAGCATTGAGACTCTCTTCACTCTCTGCATCGATTTCGCCATCATCGACTTTATTACTGGCATCATCACTAACAACCTCCGAGCCACTTTTATTTTCGATGTCACTTTTACTTTCTTCGATGTCACCATTATCAAGAGTAGCACTATCAAGATTAACATTATCGCTATCATCATCTGGCGTATCATTGTCGTTAGTTGGTGCATTATCAAAAGCCAATGTACTGGCTTCACTGCGCTCATCTGGTGGTAATACTGACTCAACGTTGACCGTATTAAAATAACGAGTCGCTGATAAATCATTACTAAATTTGGTGATGGCTGGGCGATAAAACGGATCCCCTGGTTTAAAATCGAGTAATTGCTGCAACAAAGGCAACTCAACAGGCAGCTTTTCAGGATCTCGAGTTAAGGTGTTGGACTCTCGGTCATAAGTAAAAAAGACAACATCATCAAACTCATAACGATCGCCAGTATTATAGACCAAGGACACATCCGCTATGTTGTCTGGTAAGATGATACCAACAGACTTGTTGAGCCAATATTGGTCAAAATACCCATAAGTACTGCTTAGTGACTCGAGTGCCGCTTTACTGTTTTTATAAGTGCGATGATTGAAGATATCACCTTCTTCTGGGGGCAACTCTTTTTCTAAGGCTACAAATTCTGGTTGCTCACTGCCTGCACCGCGAACTTCGACAACACGGCTGTCCACAAGCACAGGTTCGCCCAATGCTTCAATAACCACATCGATGGTGTCTCTGTTAGGCTGACGCAGACGCAAAGTAACGTCATAATAGCCGACTGCATTGGCAGCATCTAATGCCGTTTGGCGTAGACGTGGTAAGGCCGCGGTAAAGTCAACGACCGATTGAACGGTAGTGTCATCAAGAGCGGCTTTGATATTTTTCATTGGCTGAACATCGTCATCCGCTTTGGTTATTCTAGGCTTACCATCAATGGTGTCTTCAGCAGCGGCTTCTTGCATGTACACTGTCGTTTCTACATGCGGTAATGCCTTAACGCCACCTTTAAACAAACGATTATAAAGGCGCTTGACGATATTGCCTTTATTGCGAGCCAGCGGCTTAGGTTTACTGGCTTGCTCGACACTTTCGCTGACGGGCTGATTGTCTGTCTGATAATCTGGCAAATATTCATCGGGATCTATGACGTTTGACGCCGACTCATCCTGATTGTCTGATGCCTCATTCGCATTCGCTGAAAGATCATCACTACTATCTGTAACGTCATCAACACGCCCACTACTGACGGAGTCGCTGACGTTAACTGGACGAGACGCAACCTCAGACGTTTCGGCCTGTTTGGCTGCTGTTTCGTTCTTACCTAAGGTGTCAAGGTTACTAGGGGTGGGCAAATTGGTGGCATCTAGATCGGTATCTAAACCCATCGGTACGGTTGTACTGCCTAGCGTCGCGATTGGCGCATCAAAGTCACTGTCGTTAATATTATCGTTAACACTACTGTCAATATTGTCGTCAACATTGCCATTGGCACTAATTTCGTTGCCATTAGCGTTGTTGCTATTATTGATAGCATCAAATTCTTCGGCATTCTGTCTATCCAGCTCAGCAAGCTCACGATCAATCTCTTCAGGCGTCATCATCTGATAGCCTTGTTGCTGTATCGCTGTCGCTTGCTGCAACAAATCCTCATTGGTGGTGTCAGGCATATCGGACGGATTGCTATCAGCACCATTCACACTATCTGAATTATCTTTATAATCTGCATCGACATTGGTATCGACACTAGCATCAACATTGGCATTAGGATTTGATTGAGAAGCAGGCGTTTTTTGAGCATTAGAATTTTTAATCCCTAGACTTTCCTCACTATAATCATCCAATACGGACTGGTCGATGAGGCCTTGCTCTACCGCCTTTTTAAGACGCAAGGCATCTAAGGCGATATCAACCTGAGTATCATCCTCCGAAAGTGTGGCTGATTGTTTAGTAGGTGTTTTTTTCGCAGGGGCTCGTTCAGTAGAGGCTTGACTGGCAGATGGCTCATTCACAACGATTTGGTTGCTGATAGTGTCATCTACGACACCTGATTGATTGACGGTGTCAGCCACCGCCGTAGGGGCAATACCAAAACCTACCAAGCTGGTCGCTAGCGCAGTAAAAAGTGTTGAACGCGTGAAATGAGTACGCGGGGCATGACGATGAATATTTTCAGTATTAATACCATCAAAAATATTGACAGTATTATGCTTTTTATTAACCGCTACATCGTGCGCTAGGGTTGTAGGTTGCTGTTTCATGTTGGTTTCCTATCACCTCACGCGGCACACTATTATTGACGATAATGATGGTTAAATCTCACCGGTGAATAAACGTATAGCAGTTGGCTGGGATTAATAATTTACTATCATACTTATGATAACGATGGTCTGTAGGACGAATCACAGCGCCCATTCAAGCGCAATTTCAAATAATGGAATCGTAGCATATACAGACAGTCTTAAGTGCTAGAAAGCGTTTGCCGTCGCCCACACTTTGAGACACAAGCATTTAAAATTTACAAATCATAACTTAGATAATTATGAAATCATAGCGTCGAGCGCATGTATTTTTACCAAAGCCTTGCTATTATACGGCTTAATAATGATAAAACCTATGCTATATTCTATTAAGTTTTTGATACTATTGATAATTATAACAAGCGTTGGCTCAAGAATCATGTCGACCGCTACCTTTACTTTCAAAGCGGCGTTCAGTGTCTCGCTTTAATCTACCAGCTGCGCCCCATCTGTAGGAATTTTCATGGCCAATCAGTTTCAGTTATTTAAGCGCCGCCGTTTTAGCGCCATGTTTTTTACCCAGTTTTTGGGCGCGTTTAATGACAATATTTTTAAACAAGCACTCATTCTAGTTTTGACTTATACCGCTGCCAGTCAGTTGGGTATGGAAGTGAGTATTTTAAATAACTTGGCCGCGATGTTATTTATTTTGCCTTATTTTTTGTTTTCGGCATTGGCAGGTCAGATTGCAGATAAGTTTGAAAAATCAAAACTCACGCGATTGATCAAATTACTTGAGCTGGCCATTATGGTGATTGCGACAGTAGGGTTTGTATTTGAGTGGTATGCCCTATTATTTGTCGCATTATTTCTCATGGGCACACAATCCACCTTTTTTGGACCTATTAAGTATGCCTATTTACCACAAGCGATGAGGGAAGACGAATTGGTTGGTGCTAATGGTTTATTCCAAATGGGCACCTCCTTAGCTATCTTGCTCGGGATGATTATCGCAGGGTTCTTAACCCAGATAACGCAGCCGCTGTATTGGATTAGCGTCACCGTATTAATAGTGGCTGTATTGGGTTATTTTGTCGCACGATCGATACCCAACATGCCCGCGATGCAGCCCAATTTAAATATTAATTGGAATATTTTTACCACCAGTCTAGCGACTGTACGCTATCTATACTCTCTGCCCTTTTTATTCTTTGTCATCCTTGGCAACAGCTGGTTTTGGTTTTATGGGGCGACGTTTTTGACCCAAACACCAGAGTTCAGTAAGGTAATCTTGTATGGTGATGAGTCGGTGGTCATTTTCTTATTGACCTTGTTTTCTGTTGGTGTGTCGATTGGCTCGTTGTTATGTAAATCGTTGACTAAAAACCAAGTGAGTCTACGCCTGCTGCCTTTTGGTATTGCCGGCTTAAGCATCTTCGCTATCGACTTATACTTTTCGCTTTCAGGGTTGAATATCAATGTCAGTAGTGACACGCTACTTGGCATCAGCGACCTGTTTGGGATGAGCGGTAGCTGGCGCGTCTTTGCGGACTTGTTCTTTTTGGGCTTTAGTGGCGGTCTATATATCGTGCCGTTATATGCGTCTATGCAGGCCTATGCGCCCAAAAGCCATCGCGCGCGCATTGTTGGTGCCAACAATATTTTTAATGCGATATTTATGGTCACTTCAGCGATTTTTGCCATTGTGATTTTAAATACTTTCGGGCTGACGCTGCCACAGCTATTTTTGGTAACGGGACTGTTAAATATTGTCTTCGGTGCCTTTTTATACATCAAGCTCAACAAACATATCAAAAAAGCGGTTATCCAAACGCATGATGAAATCAGTCAATAATATTCGTGCCGATAATTTGGATTGTTTGCTATAGTGATGTTTGTGAGGCAGTGGCTGTAGTATAGAAACTGCGATTATATTGCCTCACAAACTGAATAATATTATTTTCTAAACAACCTTATTTTCTAAATAGCTTTTTTTGATTGTCCATAAAGCCATCAGGAGTGAATCATGGCCCTGCGTCCCTTATCCAAAATCGATCAGTTATTACTTGGAGTTGACAAGGCTTTACGAGCTGTCGTACCGCATTCAAACCCCAGTACCCGTCCTTTACCAGTCAGTAACGATGAGATTCCTGAGCTGACCATCACTGAGTCACGCCATGTCGCTGGACTGATGCGTATCAATCATACTGGCGAGGTATGCGCGCAAGGCCTTTATCATGGTCAAGCGTTTGCTGCCAAAGACAACGGCGTCAAGCAAGCCATGCAACAGTCTGCTGAAGAAGAAGTCGATCATCTGGTCTGGTGCGAGACTCGATTAGACGAGCTTGGCAGCCATGCCAGTGTATTTACCCCGCTATGGTACGGCATGTCTTTTGGTCTTGGCGCGGTAGCTGGCGCTATCTCTAACGAGTTTAGCTTGGGGTTCGTAGCCGAGACGGAAGCCCAAGTCAGCGAACACCTGCAAGACCATATCACGCAATTGCCCGAACACGATCAGCGCTCAAAAGAAATACTGGCACAAATGGATATTGAAGAATTACACCATCGTGAGCTGGCGCTGGCGAGCGGCGGCGCGGCATTATCACCACCTGTACGTTATACCATGCGCTGGATGGCCAATCGTATGAAAGCCACCGCCTATCATTTGTAACGGTAGATAATGTATCTTTGGTCACTTTGTCTATACGATTGGGCGTGATTAATTCTTACTATTAACATTCCTACTACTGATAGCGTTTGGCTTACTTTGCTAAGGTATTAAAAATTTGTACGATTTTGCAGCCACAATACCGCATAATTATCCATTAATAAGTAATGACGAAATAAGGTAACACCTTTTATGAAAGCCACTAACCAATCGACTCTCTCTAGCCATTTATCTACCAAGTCGCCCAAGTTTGCCACGCTAACAGCATTGGCCGCGGCATGTACCATGCTGCTGTCTGCGCCTATAAATGCTGCTGAAACTGATACTACAAAAGAAGATGCCGTCACCACATCTTCTGTCCCTAGTGCCACAGATTCAAGCAAGCGTGTGATTCGCCGTGCTAGCCCTAAAGCTAATACGACGGCCGATACTCAACAAAACGATGCACCGAAAAATGATAAGGATGTTGAACAAACAAACACTCAAAAGAGTGAATCTCAGAAAAACCGTGCTCCTATGAGTACAGCGCAGCCGCAAACGCTCAAATCAGTCCCATCAACGCCTGAATTTAAAGGAGCGACTCACGTTTATAAGCGTGGTCCGATGACGGCGACTGGCGTAGATTTGCGTAGTGGTCAACTGACTAATATCCCAACCCCGCAGCTAGAACTATCTGACGTGAGTTTTGTACCGACAACATTGATTCCACAACAAACCGGCGGCAGCATCGATAAGCTAGACGTAAGCTTACTTGATGATTTCATCAAAGAAGTATCACCTAACGCCCGTCATTATCCGCCAAACTTCCCTAACCGCTCGCAGCGCCACTATACACGTGAAAAAATCAAGGTATTGGCCGAATGGATCCAGCCTTATGCTGAATCGCCAAATGCCTCTTACGATGTACTACTTCGTGCAGCCAAACTGAATGGCATGGGACGTAATCTAGATTTGGGCTCAGACTATACTATACGCGGCGGAAGGTATATTGACCGAGCGATTAAGCTACAATCAGATAGTGGTGAAGCCAACTTTTTATATGGTTTGATGCTATCAGAAGGCGGCGGCTTTAAAGAAGGTCAAAAGTACCTAGACCGTGCAGTGTCTATGGGCTACACCGAAGCCGAGCAAAGCTTGGCTCAGTCAGACTTGTTGAGTGATCGTCGTGATGAAGCTTTGGAGCGTCTGCGTCGCCTCGAAGGTCAGCATCCTGACAATAAAATCATTCCTAAGCAAATCAAAATTGTTGAAGAAGGCAAATTCTATATTTGGGATATCCCTGCGCCTGACATCGATATTAAACCAAGTGCGTAAACGTACCCTATTTACTAGAGCGTGTTCTTATTTTAAAATGGTGATAAAATAGGATAATTCGCAGCATTTAAAACAAAAGCTCTGAGCGTCTTTCTTTTATATGGATATTATTTCAATATAGAAGACAGGCGTTTTTTTGTGCCTGTTAATTTGTGCCTGTTAAATAGTTTAATATTAAAAGTTACGCTACACTCTTTCTTTCCAATTGCTGATTCAATCAATCATGGTTTTACGACTATTATTTACTGGACTGACCTATGACTTTCGCTAACCCCATTAAAAGTATGGCGACGCCTGCCAAGAATAACGCTACTTCTATCATTTCCATAGCCTTGATAGCGGCGGTCACGTTATTGCCTGCCTGTAGTACGGTATCGGTGAATAAACAGGCATCAGCGAAAACCATTACGGCGCAGCGTGGCAACATCGTCACTAGCAAAAAACTCAGCAGCGACACGGAATCGGCGTTATTATCAGCAGGGCTCAATGAACAAGCCTGTATGCAGCAGTTTGACTTATGCTTGACTCAGCTTACCGACAGTATTTTAAATGAACACTATCGTCCTGCACTGGCTGTTTTCTCAGAGCTTCATTACACCAAGGCTCGCCAGCTTAAAGACTCTGAAGACTGCCGCAATGCCCTTGCCCGACCACCAATTGATCCTTATTATGCCAATGCGCCTTTAGACGATGCTGAAGCCAAAACCCAAGAAGAAAAAAACAACCGTTGTCTCACTGGTTATCAAGAACGGCTGTTTGATGCGATCAAGTACAGTTATACCTATTTGTTTTA
>NZ_JBQSXN010000007.1:0-70401 GCF_052378235.1 Psychrobacter sp. AOP3-A1-26 | reverse complement strand
TTTTTCACTGACTATAGTTAACTCGTTGTCTACCATAGCCCCAAAAATTAATATTTACTCATAAAAAAGCCGTTCGTTATTGATAGCGAACGGCTTTCTTTATTGAATTAAAGTTATTTTATAACCTGTTAAGCCAGTACTTCGATTAGCTCACCTTTGACCATATGCGGACTAACAAAATCGGTCACACGTACGCTAACGATTTTACCGAGTAACTCATCCATTTTATCAGTGTCATAAGGGAACATAACGGTGCGGGTATTATCCGCTGTACCAATTAAGCAGTCAGGGTGACGATTGGCGACTTGCTCAACCAAAACCCGAGTCGTGGTACCAACCATTTCATGGGTTTTAGCAAGGGTTGAATCAATAATAACTTTTTGAAACTCTGCCAGTCGAGCTTTTTTGGTGCTAAAGCTGACATCATCGGGCAATTCTGCGGCTGGTGTACCCGGACGTTTGGAATAAATGAAACTGTACGAGTGGTCAAAGTTTAACTCTTTTGCCAAATTCAATGTATCTTGAAAGTCTTGGTCAGTCTCGCCCGGGAAGCCAATAATAAAGTCGCTTGATAAGTAAATATCTGGGCGAATGGCTTTGAGTTTATTAATCTGATTGATATAAACATCAATGGTATGGTTGCGTTTCATCGCTGCCAATATTGCATTTGAGCCACTTTGAACCGGCAGATGCAAGTGAGATACCAACTCTGGCAATTGCGCATAAGCATCGATGATGTCATCGGTGAACTCTAACGGGTGGCTGGTGGTATAACGAATACGCTCAACGCCATCGACGTGGGAGACATAATGCAATAATTCAGCGAAACGGCAAATACTGCCGTCGTCTTTTTCACCACGATAGCCGTTGACGTTTTGCCCTAATAGATTGATTTCACGGATACCTTGCGCGGCTAGGCTATCAATTTCAGCCAATACATCGTCAAGTGGGCGGGACAGTTCTTCACCGCGGGTATAAGGCACCACACAAAATGAGCAATATTTTGAGCAGCCTTCCATGATAGACACAAAGGCTTTGTAACCTTCTACTCTTGGCTCTGGTAAAAAATCAAATTTTTCGATACTCGGGAACGAGACATCAATCGTGCCAATACGATTTTTGGGCGAGATATCACGTTGTTCATGAGATTGATCGTATAGTTCTGGCAAACGGTGCAAAGTTTGTGGACCAAAGACCATATCCACATAAGGGGCGCGTTTTTGGATATTGTCGCCTTCTTGTGAGGCCACGCAGCCACCCACACCAATAACTAAGTCAGGGCGTTTTTCTTTTAGTTTGCGCCAGCGACCCAATTCTGAAAAGACCTTTTCTTGCGCTTTTTCACGAATCGAGCAGGTATTCATTAATAGCACATCGGCTTCGTCAATATCGTGTGTCACTTCCATGCCGTGTGAGTCGCCGAGTACATCGAGCATTTTGCCAGAATCATAGACGTTCATCTGACAGCCTTGAGTGGTCACAAACACCTTTTTAGTCGCCGATTTTACAGGGGCTTGAGCGGAACTTGGCTCTTTGAGTGCAATAGCAGTAGGCGCAGTAACCGCGGTGTCAGTGACAGCAGCGTCATCGATGCGGGGATTAAATACAGTAACACTCATAAGGATAAGTCCATGATTGACTAAAAATATAGCGGGGTAGCGGATTAACAGGTGGCATATTTTATCACAACCTCACGCCAATGTGAAAAGTTAGCGTGTGCTTGGGATGTTAATTATGCTAGATTATTTATAATAGTATCAATTGCTTAACAGTTATTATTAAACCGATGTTATTAGAATCAATAGGATTTACCAATGATTGGTGCTTAATAACACCTTTGTGTTACACCCTGCTATCCAATTTATTAACGAAAAGTAAAGCTTATGGTTGAAAGTGCAACGAGTATAGTATGATAAGCGCCATAAGCTTAGCGGTACTTGGCACATCGCTGTTCACACATTCGTAAAGACATAATAAAGAGAGTCAGTATGACAAAATTGCGTGTTGCTCATAGTACCAAGGATCGAAAAGCTATTCATCAAAATGATGGCTCAAAGCGGTTTAAAGAAAATAGACTACGAATCAGTGTGCTGAGTCTAGCAACGGCGGTGGGTACGTTAGGATTGTCACAAGTTGCTTGTGCAGATCTGACGTGGGGCGATAATGAAAGCTATCAAACCGAAAGCTACGAATCGGGAAGCTATCAGCAAAATACTGGCTATCAGTCAGATAATGGTGCGAGCTCATTCACCGCGGCGGCTATCGCGGCAGATCGCGGTGATATCAATGCGCTTTATGAGTATGAGCAAGCGATGAGTGGTGGTTTGTTTGCCATGTATCCAACTTACTGGCGCATGAATCTGGATTTGAACTCGCAAAGCTCAGCGGCTGTGTCACAGTTTGTCCGTCAATATCCAGATACAGTCATGGCAGAAAAGCTGGTTGCTGATTTTGCTGAAGCCAAAGCGGGTTCGAATGATTATGCGTCAGTACGACAAGTGGCCAACTTGATTACCAATGCTGATGCCAGTGAGCGCTGTGCGGTGGCGCTTGGGTTTAATAATGGCGGTGACACCATGCGCGCCATGGCAGCAAAGTCTGATGTTTGGCTGGTGACCAAAAAGCAGCCAGCCTTGTGTGACCAATTAGCGATGGAGATGAATAATAACGCGCTGATTAGTAATCAAGATAGAGTGTCGCGACTGAAACGCATGCTGCGTAAAGGCAAGACTGGCGACATCATGGCGTTGTCCTCACGTTTGGGCGCCTCTATTCCTTATTCGTCATTGAGCGAAACTCAGCTAAATCCGTCGTCGTTTTTTAGTCGTTTTTCTCGCGAGCCTGCCACTCAAACCAATCAATATTTATATCAATATGCCATAGGGCGCTTAGCAGAGAAGTCTTATCGTGAAGCCGCTCTGCAACTAGATTTTGATATTAAGCAAGACAACCAGCGCGCCTCTAAATTGTTAAATGAAGATACCCGCCGAGCAGCCTATCGTACGCTTGGGGTGCAGCGCATGAATCATAACACCGATGATGGTTTTAATGCTGAGGCAGTTGATTGGTTCCGCAAGAGCTTGGATGATGATTTTAGCTTTGAAGAAGCAGAATATTATGCCATAGCCGCGATCCGTTTTAGCCGCTGGGATGACGTGGTTGAGGCGATCTCCCAAATGGATAGCGAGATACAAAGAGAAAATCAGTGGCAGTATTGGTTGGCACGTGCGTATGAGCAATCAAGCGATGCTAACAAACGTAATACCGCTAAAAAGATGTATAAAAACTTGGCAAAAAGTAATGAGTACTATGGTTTGATGGCAAAAGATAAGGTTGGGCAGCGTTTTGATGCCAGTCGTTTGGGTGGTAATAATTTACCAAACGTCAGTAATGCAGACCGTGCTCGCGTTATGCAAAACCCACACTTTGCCCGAGCATTTGCTTTATACAATGCCGATGCCAGTCGTGCTTATGCCAACCGTGAATGGAACTGGGCGGTGAAAAAAGCGCGTGATAATCGTGATGATAAGTTAATTGTTGCTGCTGCTCGTCAAGCTCATGATATGGGCTGGCTCGATCGTGCCATTTATGCTGTGGATAACACTGATTCGGTCAATCACTTAGCGATATCACATCCGATGCCACACCAATCGGCGGTAGTACGTCATAGTCAGTCCGCAGGTATCGATCCGGCGTGGGCTTATGGCATCATGCGCCAAGAAAGCCGTTTTGTGACTTCGGCACGCTCTAATGTTGGTGCCAGTGGCCTAATGCAAGTCATGCCGGCTACGGCAAAATATATTGCCCGAAATCTGGGTGAGACTTATAGTGCCAGCCGCGCTAATAGTGGCGATACCAATATCCGCTATGGTACCTGGTATATGGGTGATATCTTTGGCAAGCTACACAGTCAGCCGGTATTGGCAACAGCAGGCTATAATGCCGGGCCTAACAACGCCAAACGTTGGCAGCCTGTTTATGGCTCATTGGCTGCGGACCAATATGTCGAATCGTTTGCCTTTCCTGAAACGCGCAATTACGTCAAACACGTGATGGAAAACGCCACTATTTATAGCAGTCTATTAGGTCGTGGTCAGCCGATTAGTCAGCGCATGGGTGCTGTACCTGCCGCTTTTTAAGGCAATCATTTTTAAGACTAACAAACCATTAGCGAGCAATCGTTAATGGTTTGCTTTTATAAATGGGGCTCAGATATTTTTACGTCACTTCTGCAATCATTAGCCTGTGTTTACGTTTCTGCTATATATTAAAAAAAGTGTTTTGCTACCATTACCATAGGGTTTGTTTAGCTATCGGCAATTCTAAAAGAAATCGGTATGTTGGTAGCCACGTGCTACTGTTATAAAATTTTCTTGCTTGCTGTTCGCAAGCGTGACAGAGGCGACGAAAAATTTACTCCAGTAGCACTCGTATCGATTTTAAAGTGAATTAACTATATCGGCAGTCCTAATATTTGAATGTTTAACTATTTAAATGTTCAACAAACCTTAATCAATACCCATATTTTTTAGCTCTATTCTTGGTTCGATGAGTGTTTATGTTTTGTGCACCTTGAGCTAAGCGATAGCCCATGTTTTATCATTGCTAGATGCCTTTTGCCCTTATGATTAAAAAATATTTTAACCTATCCATGGTGCCGAAAACGTCATCAAAAACGAAGCATCAGCCCATTATGCAGATGCTTTCTTTATCGAATCCGATGTTGTCATCGAGCCTGATGTCAAATTTGAGCCAATCGAAAACAAAGCTAAGCGCGCAACCAAAAATAAAAGCGTTTAAGCTTTTAGATCAGTATCGTGTCAGCTTGATAGGTAAATGTTATATAAATAAGGCTAATGCTGCGACGAGTATCGGGGCTTTATTGATACTACAAGGTATGATGCTGACCCCAGCCCATGCCGCCAGTGCTGCCAAAACTGGACAGCGTGTGTTGATGATCGAGATGACGCCAGCATTATGTAGCATGCAACCGACACGTGCTCGCATGCGTCAATGTCTAGAAGGCTATTCATTGACAGTATCAGGTTTGGATATGGGCTATGGTGAGCGCTGTGGGCGAGGTAGTGAGCCACGGCTGACACCGCTACAGCTCAAAGTCGTCAACCGTATCATGCCCGACACGACAGTACGTAGCCAAGCATGGCAGCGCTATGGAGACTGTAGCCCACTCAGTGCGAGCAGTTATTTCCGTCAGATTACCAATTATGCAGGGGCACTGAAACTACCGAACGAGCTGAATACCGGTAATAGTTATACGGTTTCTAAGTCGCGATTTATCAGTCAAATGACCCAGCTTAATAGTGGCATGTCCTCAAGCAGTATTGACCTGATTTGCCAAGCAGGTAGCCGCCGTCAATCAACTTTGACCGATGTCCATGTTTGCTATGAAGGTAGCGAATTTGGTACGTGTCATAATATTGTAGATAACTGTGGTACTAAATTTATTATTTCAGGCGGCAAATAACCCTTTCTATTTTAGCTCTTTTTATCATGTTCTCTGGCTTGCTGTGCCTACGCAGACAGAGGCAGCAAAAATTATATTTGAACGAAAGCAGAGCTGTATTGTTTTAACATTGGCTCAATTATATAACTATTCAGCCTGTCATAAACGTCTCTTTATACCGCTCTAGCGCTTTACTTATAAGCCTTTTATGGGTTTAGAAACCTTGTCGTATAAAATGTAACAATATAGTCGTGATTAGCCTTCTCGCTTTCTCTAGACGGTGAATAGGCTGAGGTGCTACACTAACCTTCGGTTTATGGCTGCTGCTATGTAGCAAGCAAGTCGATATCTACAACGATAACCATCAATTACAATCATGAATTATCTAATCAATAATTAGGGAGTATTCAATGTCAATGAAACAGCCTTTACGTGTTGCCGTTACTGGTGCCGCTGGAAATATCAGCTACGCGATGCTATTTCGTATTGCCTCTGGTGAAATGCTAGGTAAAGATCAGCCAGTTATTTTGCAATTGCTTGAAATCGCCCCAGCGCTAGACGCTCTAAAGGGTGTGGTCATGGAATTAGAAGACTGCGCATTCCCTTTATTAGCTGGTATTGTGCAGACTGATGATGCGACGGTTGCATTTAAAGATGTCGACTATGCTTTGCTAGTAGGTTCACGTCCTCGTGGCCCAGGTATGGAACGTAAAGATTTGCTAGAAGCCAATGCAGCGATTTTCTCAGCACAAGGTAAAGCATTGAATGACGTTGCAAGCCGTGACGTAAAAGTCTTGGTTGTGGGTAACCCTGCGAACACCAACGCGCTTATCGCTCAGCGTAATGCACCAGATCTTGATCCGCGCAACTTCACGGCAATGACTCGTTTAGATCACAACCGCGCCATGGCGCAGTTGGCTGGCAAAACGGACAGCACTGTCAACGACGTGAAAAAAATGACCATCTGGGGCAACCATTCATCAACTCAGTATCCTGATCTGACTGCTTGCACTGTAAACGGCAAGCCAGCATTAGACTTGGTCGATCGTGACTGGTACGAAGGTACTTATATCCCAGAAGTACAACAACGCGGTGCCGCTATTATTAAAGCTCGCGGTGCATCATCTGCCGCTTCTGCTGCTAATGCTGCTATTGCACATATGCGCACGTGGGTACTTGGTAGCGATGAGAATGATTGGGTATCAATGGGTGTTTACTCAAACGGCGAGTACGGTATTACAGAAGGCTTAATCTACTCATTCCCATGCACGTGCACGAACGGCGACTGGGCTATCGTAGACGGCGTTGATGTGTCATCAGACTTCTCAAAAGAGAAAATGGCGGCAACTGAGCAAGAGCTTAGCGAAGAGCGTGATGCAGTCGCACATTTACTACCATAAGTGATTAACTTGCTAACGCTGTTATATAACAAGTAGTATAAAAAAGCCCTCCTAAAGTGTGAGGGCTTTTTTGTCTGAAAGATATATTATCTGTCATTTATCGCTGTAAGCCTAAATCATACCAAACCCAAAAAGTACGATTAGCTGTGTCAAAGCCGTTTAGTCTACAGTACGTAGCACTTGTTCTCGTTTTCCTTGCTACGCTAATTTTTGTGAATGGTATCAGTTATCACTTGAGCGTTAATACAATTGATAACGTTAGATAAACGTTGGTTAACAGCTATTAAAAAAAAGCTTGCTACAATAAAGTGGAAAGTTTAAATAATAAGCAGAATAAAATCTGCGTCATTTAAGGAGAAGTTTTATGTTGGGTGAACCTGAATACAATATGAATGAGCTGTTTGCTCAGTTAGGACTTGATAGCTCTGATGAAGCCATTGATCAATTTATTGACAAGAATAAACTGTCAAAAGAAGAAAAATTAATAGAAGCTGACGTTTGGAGCGATAACCAACGCGCTTTTTTACAGGAAGAATGGAATAAAGATGCAGCATGGGTCGAAATTATTGATGATTTAAATGTGCGTATGCATCCAGATGCATAGAGAAGAGAAAAACTAGCATATAGGCAGTTCTAAATAAAAGCGATACGTTGGTAGCACTCGTATCGGTTTGAAAGTGAATTAACTATAGAATAAAAACCCACAAACGTTATAAACGCTGTGGGTTTTTTTGTAAATCATAAATATCGACGCTCGCATGTAAGTTGATTGGCAATCTAATTAGGTTGCTGCGCTCGCCACTCAACCAATGCTTTTACGTCATTATGGATACCAGTTTTCAGCGCTTCTAAACTTTCATAATGCCGCTCACCATGTAAATAATGCAAAAAGCGTACCTGTAAAGTCAATCCATATAGATTGGCGTGCAGTTCTGGAAAATGTACTTCCAAGCGCCAATCATGCTCTTTATCCACAGAGGGTCTGATGCCCAGATTGGCCGTACCAAATAAGCTGTGCGGACGCAAACCTGCGATACCTTTATTTGCGCTATCCGTGAGAGCCGTTAAGCCGTTCGGTACCACATTGCCTTCATCATCGAGGATGACTACATCAACGGCAAAGATGCCATGTAAAGCAGGTTTTAAGCGTTTTAAGTCAATATTAGCAGTGGGAAAGTCCATGGTGCGACCAATTTTATCGCCGCCAATCACCATGCCAGTCATCGTATAATCGCGACCAAGTAACGTATTAGCGGCATCAATGTCACCGGCTAATAATAAATCACGGATACGAGTCGAGCTAATACGTGCGGCTTTATTACTATCGTCTTTGATCGTATGTAAATTGGTCACATGCAAACCATAATCTCGTAAAAACTGGCTGTCTCCAGTGCGATCATGACCAAATTTAAAATCATCACCCAATACCAACGCTTGCACATTTAAACGCTGCGCTAAGATATCTGCAAATGCTTGTGCAGACAATGAGCGAAATTCAGCATCAAAGCCTGCGACAATCAATGTCTCAACACCGTAATCTGTGAGCAAGGCTTGTTTTTCAGCAAGATTGGTTAGGCGAGCAGGCGCCGTATCTGGAGCGAAGAACTCACGTGGCTGTGGCTCAAATATCATTACCGCAGGGCTAAGCTCACGTGCTTGGGCAAGTTCGCGAACTTGAGCGAGCATCGCTTGATGACCCAAATGCACACCATCGAAGTTACCGATAGTCAGCACGCAGGGTGCTAAATCTACTGGGTTAGTATTGGCTGGCGAAGTGCTTGGAGACGCCATCAGTTGCTCAAGAAAATAGGTGTTCATAAATTTCAGCTATGATAGATAAAAAACAAAAAACACTTCTATATTTAAAATCGAGGCGTTCAAAATCAGTCATTATAAAGTAAAATAACCATACTAACATCCTATAGTCTGCTGATAATCAAACAACAACACTATCAAGTTTAAAAACCCATGACTTTATCTGGCCTGCGCGAGTTTTCTTGCTTAGCCATTTATCTGTCCATAGATTGAAGTGATGACACGTCCAAGTCATTAATAAATTAATGCTCATTTTCTATTAATAATAAATAGCCATCATGGAGATGCTATGTTTGACGCTAGCTCTAATCCTGTTTTTAATGCTGATTTTAATGCGGCTTTTAATCTTAGGCACTCTGTTTTGGCAGTAGATACGCTCAACGATGGTTTTATGGTGCAGCGTGCAAGTGTAGAGGATTTGCCAAAAATCTTGGCAATTTACAATCAAAGTATCGCCGGCAAGCAAGCAACTGCCAATCTAACGCCAGTGACTTGTGAGGAGCGCACAGATTGGTTTGAGGAGCATTTAAACAATAAGGCGCGTCCTATCTATGTGGTCAAAGCTGTTATTCATGTTACGGTCGAAGCAACTCAAAGCACGCAGTACACAGAAGCGCCAATAATAGCGTGGGGCAGTTTTAGTGATTTATATGCGCGCACGGCTTATCATATCAGTACTGAGATTAGTATATATCTGCATAGAGATTATCATGGTCGAGGGCTAGGCAGCTTACTAACACGCTGGATGATCGCTCAAGCGCCAAGTTTGGGTATTCATAATGTGGTTGCACTTATCTTTGCTCATAATCAGCCAAGCTTAGGTTTATTCCGTAAGCTTGGTTTTGAGCAGTGGGGATATATGCCAAAAGTCTGTGATATGCAGGGTTTTATCGCTGATGTGGTGATGCTTGGCAAAGCAGTGACAACAAATCAGATGATATAGCCAAACTTAGATAAAATGGATACGGTATCAGGCTCGCTTAGCCCAATATTTTCCATTCATCATTGATTTTTTGTAGCTCGTAAATCAGTGGTGCAGGTTCACTTTGTTCTTTTAGCATCAGCTCACCAGTGATAGTGGCATGGGTTTTATCGTCATTATATGTGGTATCAGTGATAGTGACACTATCAACCGTTTGTTGAAAAGCAGACTGGGTCTTAGCAAGCTCTTCTTCGAAGTTTGCCATATCTACTTTGTAGTAGGTGGCGGCTTGCTTTACATCACCGTAATACAAACTATCCAGTGCTTGTTTGACGGTATCTTCAGGCGTGTTGGTTTGGGTTTTATTGGTCACTAGGCTTTTTTGCTTGGCTGAAGAAGTAACTGGATTAATATTATCGCTATCAATATCAGTTTTGTCTTTAGCATTATTAGCTGGTTGCTCACTGTCAGCATTGCTATCTAAGGCTTCTTTTTCTTGAGCAGTTGTGCTCTCTTCTGGAGTGTCAACGACGGCTGCCGTATCGTCGCTATTACCGGCCGTATCTGTGCTCTCTGTATCCATATCATTATTGCTACAACCGCTTAAGAGTAGCCCAGCGCTTAGCACACCAGCAGTAAATATGATTGGTAAGCGTGGTAATGTTGATTGTTTGGTTGTCATATTAGCCCTCAAAATTCAGTTATGTATTAACGACCAATTATGGCAACTATCAACAGCATTAGCTGTCAATTCTCATATTAGGCTTGTTTTGGTTTGGTAAGTTAAGGCTTATTTTTTATCCATGTCTTAGTTGGTGAGGGCGGAAACCTGTCGCCAGTAACACCACCCCATAAACCAGTGCCCCAACCGCACACATAATCAGCAAAGCCGCGACACGTCGCCACTGAGCACCATCGGTTGGGAAGTAGGGCAGCATGATATAAAGTACACCAACCATAGAAGCGGTAGAAACCGCAAACTGGGCGAACAGTTTTTTCCAATGACTCCCAAAACGGAAAATCTCGCGCTTATGCAAGAAGTAATATAGCAAGCCGGCATTCACAAAAGCTGCACCTGTGGTTGCAAGCGCTAAACCACCGTGCAATGGTATTTCTAAAAAATAGAATATACCGATAAAAATGACACTAAAAACCATATTGGCGAAAACTGAAATGATACCGATTTTTACCGGTGTTCTGGTGTCTTGGCGAGCAAAAAAAGCAGGGGCAAATATTTTAATCAACATAAAGCCTAATATACCACCGGCCATACTACGCAGTGCCAGCGAGCTCATTTGCGCATCACGCAAGGTAAATTCACCACGCAAAAATAGCGCCTGCATCAGGACATCGGCAAGGATAAATAGTGCCGCTGATGCTGGAACACCCACCAAAATAATTAAGCGTGCTGCCCAATCAATGGTCTTTTTAAAGCTAACATCGTCTTTTTGGGCTTCACTTTTTGACAAGCTTGGCAGGATAACGGTACCAATTGCTACACCAATCAGTCCTAACGGCAGCTCGCTCATACGCTCTGCGGCATAGAGCCAAGAAACCGAACCACCAATCATTAAAGACGCAAAAATAGTATTTAATAATAAATTAATCTGAGTGACAGAAACACCGAAGATAGCAGGCAGCATGAGTTTTAAAATACGGCGCACGCCTTCGTGTTGAAAGTCGACCTTTGGGGCGACCAGCAGCTTTTGTTGCCATAGCTGCGGCAGTTGTATCAAAAATTGTAGTAGACCGGCGATAGCGACCGCATAGCCAAGCGCCATAATAGGCGTATCAAACATAGGCGCAAAAATCAGCGCACCACCAATCATACACAAGTTTAATAACACGGGTGCAAAGGCAGGTGCTGCAAAACGTCCGTAGCTTTGCAAGATACCGCTGGCAAAAGCGGTCATAGAAATAAATAGCAAATAGGGGAAGGTCAGGCGTAGTAATTCGGCAGTGATGGCAAATTTATCAGGTTGGTCGGCAAACCCGGGAGCAAATAAGGTTACCACCCAAGGGGCAATTAAAATAACCACCAGCGTCAACATAGATAGCACTAGCAGCAGCGCGCCTGACGTGCGACTGACTAGAATCTGTACCTGCTGTAAACTGTACTTTTCTTTGTACTCAGACAGTACGGGTACAAATGCTTGGCTAAAAGCTCCCTCTGCAAACAGCCGGCGCAAAAAGTTGGGTATTTTAAAAGCGACTAAAAAGGCATCCATCAGGCCGCCTGCACCAAACACGCCTAACAAGACGACGTCGCGTACTAGACCTAAGATACGCGATAACATGGTCATGCTGCTGACCACCATGGTTGAACGAAATAACCGACTTTTTGCCATGATAACCTATTGTGCTAATTTGTTTAGGGATGGTTGTTTACTGATGGTTGTTTGCTGATTTGCTGGTATTAAAAAACTGACAGATTATAGCACTTTCATAATTGAGATAACTAAACTAGATAAATGAATTGGTTATGCAAATGCTCTGTTGTATGAATACGACTCAGTGGCTGAGGTTGTCGGCGACCTTTTCACGCAATTTTGTCCATTCAAAATAATCACCGGGGTCAGTTTTGCGACCGGGAGCAATATCACTATGACCAGTCAAATGACGACGAGTTTTAGGGTAGGCCGTGTATATTGCAGCGATGACTTTTGCCAGCGTGTCATATTGTGCGGCGCTGAAGGACACAAAATCTGACCCTTCAAGCTCGATGCCAATGCTATAATCATTACATTCACGTCGGCCCAAATAGCTAGAGCGTCCGGCATGCCAAGCACGCTCATCAAAATTGACAAACTGTGTAATATTACCGTCACGCTCGATAAGTAAATGCGCTGACACCTCTGCGCCTTTAATCGTCTGAAAATAAGGATGGGCATCCCAGTCAAGTTGGTTGGTAAATAATGCTTTTACGTAATGCACACCGTCATTAGCACATACGCCAAACTCATTGGGCGGCAGGCTGATGTTATGAATAACAATCGTGTCAATAATAGTGTTTTCAGGTCGTTCATTATAGTTCGGTGATGCCAGCCATGTAGCCGCTGATAATCGACCGTCGTTAATAATCATTGGCGATGCTATGGACATAATACTCTCTTTTATAATGTTATTAGGGCGCGCCCTAATAAGCGGGCAATAAATGTTTTTTATCATTAATTTTATACAATCAGGTCTAAATAAAAACGATACTAGCAGAGTGCTATTTTGAATGTAGCGCTTTTAATGGACCTCTTTTATCGTAGGTTGGCTATAAATGGCAAACAGACCTACAAAAAGATGATCGTTCAGAATATACATTCTGCTAATTTAACAGACTTAATCACGCGATAAGCGTATGGTTTCCACAGTGCGAGATTTTACTTCATGTTTATAAACTCAAGCCTTATGGCAGTATATGGTCGGCCCACAAAGATAAGCAAACGCGCGCGTCTGCCATTGACGATTGCAGGGTTACTGTTGACTGCACAGGCGCAGGCATTTTTACCCACGCCAGCATCGCTAATGGCTACAGGCGACTTAGCACTAGACGCTGATGCTAAAGCTCAAATAGGCGCTAAGCAACAGAGCTCTGATACGGATTTGACTGAGCCTGTTGCGCTAAATAGTAACATCAAGTCAAATAATGCCTCAAATAAAGATGTCACTAATCGTACGCCCGCTAATCAAAATATTAATAATACCAGTAACGCCAATATTGATAATGGCAATGTTAATAATGCTAAGGCCGATCAGCTATTAACAGCATGGCGCAAGCAAGCAAAGACAGGAAACCTTGCTCAGCATGCGACATGGCGACGGATGCTCTACTTCATTGATGATAAAAAAGGCTTGTTTGGAAAAAACAAGGGGAAAAGTCTGGTTGATGACCAAGATTTCTTTTTGAGTGACAACGGTCAACAGGACTCAGCAGCAGAGCTGGATGCGCTATTAGCCGCGCTTGCACAGGAAATGACGCAAGGAGCCCCGCCAGCCGCTGACGAATCTAATAACGAAGCCAAAAGTCATGACAGTACGGCTCAGACCACCTCAAGTAGTGCCATCTCAAATAGCCCTGTTTTAAGCAGTTCTGTATTGTGCCGTTTCCCTGCGCGAGTTAAGTGGCTCACCGACAGTTTGAATGTGGATATCTCAGCGCTGAACGCCAGTTGCCCAGAGCTTGATGGTTGGATGAAAGAGTTGGCTCCCGAGCAGCTGTCAGTTATGTTCGCTCAAGAGTACTTGGACAATCCTATTTCTGCTTTTGGTCATACTTTATTACGTATCGACTCAAAAGCCAGCGCCGCAGATTTTAGCCAGATTCATCATGCTTATGCGCTTAATGATACGGTCGATGGCGACAGTGATGATAGCTTTTTAATTTATGCCATCAAGGCGACAAGCGGCGGCTACGATAATGCTATCGAAATTGACCCTTATCCCAAAAAGCTGGCCGATTATTTAAAAAAGGATGAGCGCGATACGTGGACGTATCAATTAGACCTGACCCCAGAAGAAGTACAGCAAATCATGCTACACGTTTGGGAAACCAAGGATCTGGCATTACCGTATTACTTTACAACGGACAACTGTGCGTCTGAGATTTTACGCCTTATCGACGTGGTGCGTCCAGAGCAGCATTTACTAAGTCAGCTGCCTTATGTGGTTATTCCATCGGATGTGATCAACTTGCTCAAAGATGAAAAGTTGCTGACAAGTACGCGTTATACACCTGCAGATAGTACGGTGCGGCAAGCGCAATTGAATGAGGCGCAGCAGGCAGCAAAGCTTGGTTATCAAGATTTGAGCAAACAAGACGCTCAGCAGCTTAAAGCCGCTGATAGCAATATGGCGTCTAGTATGTCAGCAGATGGTAAGTTATTACAGCCACCAGTGATTGGCGCTTCTGATAATAATCCGCTAGATCGCCACCCTTTACAGCGTGCTCATATTGGCATCGGTCAGCACGGTGATAATAACTATATTGATGTTGGATTGCGTGCAGGCTTCCATGGCACGCTAGATCGCCCATCAGGTTTTCCGCAGTTTTTTGATTTGGAAGGCATCAAGGCAACGCTGCGTTTCTATGACAAAGATGACAATAATGGCAAGCCTAATCAGCCAAGCAGTGTCGAGCTACAGAACTTTACCCTCATTCGTGGGCGCTCTTTTAATCCAGTGAACTCTGCCAAAAAAGATCAAACATGGGGAGCAAGTATTGAGGCCACCCGTATCAATGACGGCTCACAGCAGGATGGCACTGACCATCTGGTTGGCAGCACCGCATTTGAATATGGTAAGTCATGGGCATTTGGTACACCGCGTAGTGATTCATCAGGCGTAGTCAGCGGAGAGATGCCGCCGCAGCTTTGTTATACCTTTGCCACAGGTGCGGTGCAAGCAGGACGCGGTATCAACAAAGGCTTTCGTGTTGGCGCAGGCGTGAATGCGGGCTGCCTGTATCAGATTAACAATCAGTTACGCGCGCAGGCTGAATTGCAACTGCCATATTGGTATCATGGCCGCAGTGATGAGTCTAATGCTCGCGGCCATTATTGGCAGCCAATATCGACGTTAGGTCTACAATACGACATCGATAAAAAACAAGCCTTACGTATCAATGCCAGTTACGATTGGCAAGATCGTGTTGACGCCAACGAAGACATACAGTTGTCATATATGCGTTACTTTTAAAGCCAGTTTTTAAATAGTCGGCTTTAAATAATGGCTCTTAGACGATGGACAATGGGCAACAGCAAGGAGATATGATGGGTATGCAAAATTTATTAATTATTGGACAAGGCGATATTGGTTTACCAGTCGCCAATAAACTTGCGCATGATGGTTTAAGTGTCACTGGGCTGGCACGTCATGAGCGTCATCATTATCCCTTAGACGATAAGGTCAAGTTTGTGCAAGCCGATGCGTTGACCCTGACCGCTGAACAGCTGCAAGGCTTTACTCGTATAGCGATTGTTGTCACTCCCGATGAGTATTCTACCAGCGGCTATCATGATAGCTATTTGGCTATTAATCAGCATTTGGCAAAACTCGCTGACAAATTAACCTCACTTGAGCGCGTTGTTTTTATCTCATCAACGGGTGTGTATGGGCAAGATAATGGTGAATGGATTGATGAGGCCACGACGCCAGTCATTCCTGATCGCGAAGCATCGCAGGTTATATTACAGGCAGAGCAGGCATTACAACAGGGCTTTGGTGATAAAGCCGTCATCATTCGTCCTAGTGGTATTTATGGGCGTGAACGCTTAATGCGTTTGCGTAAAGCCCGTGAGCAAGATAAAGACCCTGTGGCCGCTGCTCATTGGAGCAATCGTATTATGGATCGCGATTTGGTCAATATTATTGCAAACGTTCTGACGATAGATGCACCCAAGCCAATTTATATAGCGACCGATTATTTACCGGTGACGACCTTTGAGCTAAGCGTTTGGTTGAGTGAGCAAATCAATGAGACGCCACCTACTATCGATAATAAAAAAACAGCGGTGACGGGAAAACGCTTGCACAGCAATATTCCGTTAGCTTGGCTGGACTATCCTGATTGGCAAGCAGGCTATCAAGATATTTTACAGCATCAACAGTAAGACAGCCGTTTATCCGATCAGCTTTATAGCTCCTTATCTTTTACTATGGCTATCGGGCTTAGTCTGGTTTTTTATCTTGTTTTACACATTGTTCTTCATGTTGTTTTTCATATTGTCCCTTATATTTTTCGAAGTGAGTTTCTGATTTACTCTCAACTTGCTAGCTTACGGAGTTTTCATGACCCAGCCTTCTACTTCTGATGACCGTTTATTCAGTGCTGACTTCATAGCAGCAGAGGGGCAGTTTGCAGAAGTTCATGCTGAGCAGTCAGCTGTTTTAGCAAACAGTAACCAACCGGCGATTGTGCATCCTAATTTTGATCCCAATCAATCGCCACTTGACCCTGCAAGACCATTGAGTGATATTCCTGAGCCTGCCCGCCGTTTAGACAATCAATTACGCCGACTATACGGAAGCTCTACGCGGTTTTATCAGCCTAACAAAGATAACTTGTCGAAGTGGGCTGTGATTGCGACAGAAGCTTTAGCTGAGCATCTGTCATTACTGCGAGCGGCTAAGCTGGTCGAGTTTCCTGATAGCTTTTATCACAATCATAGCGAGCAGCCATTACTATCACCATTGAGTGAGATGACGTTGCTCGATATGTCAGATATCCAGCAAGTACTGCGTGCTTATCCTAAACTGACTCGTTATGGTTTTGGCGGTATTGATAACCCAATAAAGGCTGATGGTGCTACTGATGAGCATGCTAAGAATCCACATAACTCTTTGCGTGCATTGACCAAACGTTATAATCCAGATGAGTTACTCAGTAGTCTCTACGCCGATGACTGGCAAGTGGTTTTGCAACCGCAGCAGTTCGAGACAGGTGAGGGCAGCTTGGCCACTGACATTATGGCGTGTAGCGTTGCTGTTCATGCTCTAAAGCAATGCAGTAGGCGCAAGAGTATCAACCATAGCTATAGCGCTGACCAAATTTGCCAGTATGTACGCAGCTATCTGCTCAGCCAAATCACCCTTGACCCAGCACAGCGCCATGCATACCGTCAAGTTCGAGTTTTTGCGGGGCATATTATTGTGGCTGCTTATCATTTGGGCTGGGACATACAGGTTAGTCAGGATAAACAGTGTTATTTTAATCTCTCATCGCGTTGCGGTCTATTGAGCCGCTATCCTAATATGCAAGATTATAATATCAATGGTTGGTCAAGCTGATTAATAATGCGTACAATAATGCAGTTTTTTAATCCTTCTTTTCGCTAATAGGAATGCTTCCATGCTCAATGCTCCAGTGTCTAATGCTGCATCTGCCCAGCACCCTTCTTTTGCCTCTCATCAATTTATTCAGTTGGCTTTGGACAATCAAGTACTAAAATTTGGTGAGTTTGTACTCAAGTCTGGTCGTATCAGTCCGTATTTTTTTAATGCAGGGCTGCTTGCTTCGGGTGAGATGTTATCGTTATTAGCACGTGGTTATGCGGATGCTCTCGCTGAAAAAGTGGCTGCTGTCAATAATGGCGAAGAGAAGCAGGAGTTGGTCATCTTTGGTGCCGCTTATAAAGGCATTCCTTTTGTGGCGGCAACCGCACAAGCTTTATGGCTGCATCATGGCATCAATGCCAAATGGGGCTATAACCGCAAAGAAGCCAAAACTCATGGCGAAGGCGGTAATTTGGTTGGCGCTGATGTCAATGGTAAGGCAGTTTGGGTGCTTGATGATGTCATTACCGCTGGCACGGCGATGCGTGAAGTGGTAGAGATTTTAGAGCAAGCAGGCGCAAGCGTTGCTGGCATTATCGTGGCCCTTGACCGTAAAGAAAAAGGTTTGGCTGAGCATTCTGCTATCCAAGAGCTTGCCTCAACACTAGAGGTGCCAGTACATGCATTGGTTGATATCGATGACTTAATCAGTTATTTGGCAGAAGATAGCAGCCCACACAAAGACGCTACTCAACTTGCAAAAATGCAGCATTACCGCGCGCAGTACGGCGTATAATTTATCGCATTCGCTGCCATGTAATCGTAATGCTAGCGTGTCATTTTTATATATAAATAATATTACGTAAATGAGCCTTATTATGAGTCAAGAAAAGCCAAAAAAATCTTTAAATATACTCGTCATTATGGACCCTATCGAACAGGTCAATTATAAAAAAGACACCAGTCTTGCGATGATGTGGTCGGCGCAAGATCGTGGCCATCACCTTGGCTATTGCCAGATTCATGACTTATGGTTGGATCATGGACAATTAATGGTCGATACACAGTCAGTGACGGTAAAGCGTGACCCTGAGGATTTTTATACGTTGGGCGAAAAAGCAACAGGTTCAATCAGCGATTATGATGTGGTTTTGATGCGTAAAGACCCACCGTTCGACATGCGCTTTATTTATGCAACTTATATGCTCGACCATGCCAAAGCCGCAGGTGTACTTGTGGTCAATGACCCACAAGCGATTCGTGACTGTAATGAAAAATTATTTGCCACCTGGTTTAGTGCGCATATGAGCCCAACCATTGTGACCAGTAAACAGGCACATATTCGTCAATTTATCGCTGAGCAGCAAGACGTCATCGTCAAACCTTTAGATGGTATGGGCGGTACTGGCATTTTCCGTTTAACCGCTGACAGCCCAAACATTGGCGTCACACTTGAGATTCTGACTGAACTTGAAACTTTGCCGATTATGGCGCAGCGCTATTTGCCAGAGATTAAGGAAGGCGATAAACGGGTATTGATCGTTGATGGCATCGTCGTCGATTATAGCTTGGCGCGTATTCCGGTAAAAGGTGAAACGCGTGGTAATCTTGCTGCTGGCGGTAGCGGCGTGGCCATGGCATTGACTGATATCGAACGCCAAGTAGCAGAAGTGGTCGCACCTATTGTCAAAGAAAAAGGGCTAATGTTCGTCGGTTTGGACTTAATTGGTGGGCGCATTACGGAAATTAATGTCACCAGTCCAACGTGTGTCCGTGAGATTGACGATCAGTGCGGTACCGATATCGCGACTGACCTTATCATCGCTATCGAAAATAAATTGGCGATTTGAGATACACAGCAATGATAGGGTGATTTAACACTAATCTATGGGCACAATGATGAAAAATAGTTGTGCTAAGATGTGTCGTCGATACATCGTTAAAGCCCTATTAATAACGATGCTTCGGTCATTGTTTCGTGGTATTTATCAAAACCAAGTCGCGATTGCTCACGGCTTGGATTTTTATTATTAACGATGCATAAAGTACTATATATTAATCAACGATTTACACTATACTATGCGAGTTTTTATAGGTCATTATTTGTCGATGACTGAGATAATCTTGGATAGTAAGTCCTTCATATAAATAAAGAAAAGATAGGCAAGCGTTTATGAAAACACCGCATATATTGATGATGGCAGCTGGTACTGGCGGTCATGTGTTCCCGGCGCTGGCAGTGGCTGAGGAATTAACCCAGCGCGGTGCGGTCATTCACTGGCTAGGAACACCAAATGGTATGGAAAACGGTTTGGTTGAACCGACTGGTTATAAGTTTCATGCGATTGATATGCAAGGGCTACGCGGTAAGGGTGTCGGACGTTTATTAAAATTGCCAGTGACTTTACTGTCGGCGACGATGGCTGCTGTCAAGGTCATTCGTAGTAATAATATTGATATGGTCGTTGGTTTTGGTGGTTACGTGAGTGCGCCTGGCGGTATAGCGGCACGTCTGACCAAAAAACCGCTGATTATCCATGAGCAAAACGCCATCGCTGGCATGAGTAATCGCTATTTGTCTAAAATGGCCACCAAAGTATTGCAAGCATTTGAACATACTTTTGCTGATAGTGAACAGGATGTAAAGCTCGAAACGGTGGGCAATCCTGTGCGTAATGCTATTACGGGTGTCGCCGAACCTACTGTGCGTTATGATGTTAATGACAGCTCAGCACTTAAACTGTTGGTGGTTGGTGGTTCGCTAGGTGCAGAAGTATTGAATGACACAGTACCAAAGGCACTGGCTTTGATCGACCGTCCTTTTGAAGTACGTCATCAATGTGGCCGCAATAACGAAGCAGCCACGCAAGCGGCGTATGATAGTGAAGATTTAAGCGCGCATCAATTTACTGTCCAGCCCTTTATCGATGATATGGCCGCGGCTTATAATTGGGCAGATATTATCGTTTGCCGAGCAGGTGCTTTAACGGTCACTGAAATTCAAAATGTCGGTATCGCTGCTATTTTTGTGCCGCTGCCCCACGCAGTTGATGACCATCAGACGGCTAATGCTCGCACCTTAACGTCGCACGAAGCCGCGATTTTATTACCGCAGTCTGAGCTAACACCGCAGCGTTTGAGCCATGAGCTTACTGCACTTGACCGCGGTAATTGCTTAGCGATGGCAAAAAAAGCCCATGCCCTTGCCAACCGAAGTGCCAGCAAACAGGTTGCCGATATCATTTGGCAAGCGCAATAGCTTGTATTTCTGTAACCGATTATTTTTATCTTCATTTATTTTGATTCATTAAATTTTACTAGTATTTAATAAAGAGAAACCCTTATGTCTACCTCTGCGAAAGCTCTACCCAAGCGTTTGATTGAAATACCAGAGATGCGCCGTATTCAGCATTTGCATTTTATTGGTATTGGTGGCTCGGGGATGTGTGGTATCGCAGAGGTGATGAAAAACCAAGGCTATCAAGTCAGTGGTTCTGATATTGCTGAGAGCTTAGTCACTAAGCGTTTAGCACAAATTGGTATCGCTATCGCTATCGGTCATGATTCCAAAAATATCGCCGATGCCGATGTGATCGTGGTATCGTCAGCGATTGATCGTAGCAACCCTGAAGTAAAAGCAGCCCTCGAAGCGCGTTTACCCGTGGTACGCCGTGCTGATATGCTCGGCGAGTTGATGCGTTATCGTCATGGTATCGCCGTTGCTGGTGCTCATGGTAAGACCACAACGACCAGCTTATTGACCACTATGATGGCGGAAGGACAGCTCGATCCTACCTATGTTATTGGCGGAAAATTAAACGCTTCTGGTAAAAATGCGGCGCTTGGTAGCAGTCGTTTCTTGGTGGCTGAAGCGGATGAATCTGATGCATCATTTTTATCCTTGCATCCTATGGCGGCGATTGTGACCAATATCGATCAAGACCATATGGAAACTTACGAAAACAGCTTCGATAAGTTAAAAGCGGCCTATATTCAGTTTTTACAAAACATGCCGTTTTATGGTTTGGCAGTGGTTTGTGGTGATGATCCTGAACTATATGCGATGATTGATGATATTGGTCGCCCAGTACTGACCTTTGGTCTTGAGCCTTTTAACGATGTACAGGCTGTTGATTTGGTGAGCGAAGGAACAAAAACTCACTTTACTGTACTGCGCCGTGACCGTGAGCCACTACACCTGACCCTTAATATCCCTGGTACTCACAATGTTTATAATGCCCTTGCCGCCATCACGATGGCGACCGATGAAGGCGTAGATGATGAAGCCATTAAGCGTGCCTTACAAAAATTTGAGGGCGTCGGGCGTCGTTTTGAACAACACGCCTCTGTCGATATTGATGAAGGCGATGTTTTACTTATCGATGATTATGGTCATCATCCAAAAGAAGTCGATGCTACCATCAAAGCCGCCCGTCAAAGTTTCCCTGATCGCCGTTTAGTAATGTTATTTCAGCCGCATCGTTATAGCCGCACACGCGACTGCTACGATGAGTTTGTTGAAGTACTTTCAAGCGTCGATGAGCTATTGTTATTAGAAGTATATTCAGCAGGTGAAAGTCCCATTGCAGGCGCTGATACCAAGTCATTAGCACGTAGTATTCGCCTGCGCGGTGCCGTTGAACCGACGATTATTGATAAAGACAATCTCGCACCCGTGATGCAGCGCTTATTAAAAGCCAATGACATGCTTATCACTCAAGGTGCTGGTAATATAGGGCAGATTGCTGTCGATTTGGCCGCAAATAATCTTTATATCAAATAGCTTTTATATCCGTTTTATATTGAATGATTTAGAAAAAAATTTTAGGAATGACCTTTATTAGGAACGCGCGCTATGTCGACGAATCACAATCAAGAAAATGTAAACAACCATAATGGTATTAATGCTACTGATGACGCTGAAGATAAGACTGTAATTGTCAATCCAGAGCCAGCTCTAGCGGCTGCCGCACAAATGGAACAAGATAGTGAGACGAATGAAACGGTCGAAAATGACAAGGCGACTCACAAAGAAGCTTTAGGCACTATGACCAGTAAAGTAACAGATGCCAGTGATTTTGGTAAAGTGGCCGTGGTCTATGGCGGTAATAGTAATGAGCGCAGCGTCTCTTTAGACAGTGGGGCTGCAGTATTGCAGGCGCTGCAAAATCAAGGCGTCGATGCGACTCACTTTGACCCTAAGCACCAAGATATTATTGAAATACGCGAGTATGATCGCGTCTTTAATGTGTTACATGGTCGCGGCGGCGAAGATGGTTTGTTACAAGGCGTGCTGCAATGGCTTGATATTCCACAGACGGGTTCAGGTATTTTGGCATCTGCGCTGGGCATGGACAAAGTTCGTACCAAACAGTTATGGCAAGGATGCGGCTTATCGACCGCGCCATTTTCATTACTCACTGCGGATACCGACTGGCAGCAAGTAGTCAATATGCTAGGACTGCCGCTTATCATCAAGCCTGTTCACGAAGGATCCAGCATTGGCATGACCAAGGTAAACCATCTTGATGAGCTACCGGCTGCCTATGCCACAGCAGTGCAGTGTGGCGATGCAGTAATGGCCGAGCGCTGGATAACGGGTCGTGAATTTACCATCGCTATTGTTGATGATGAGGCTTATCCAGTCATTCGTCTGGAACCTGCCGATATCACTAATTTCTACGACTTTGAAGCCAAATATAACCGTAACGATACCAGTTATTATATTCCGTGCGGTCTAAATGCCAATGATGAGAAGCATCTACAAGCATTAAGTCTGGCCGCTTTTTGTGCGGTTGATGCTAAAGGTTGGGGACGTGTTGATGCCATGCAAGACGAAGCGGGCAACTTTTGGTTACTCGAAATTAACACCGTACCAGGGATGACCAGTCATAGCTTGGTGCCGATGGCTGCCAAGGCTCGAGGTATGGATTTTGATACGCTATGCTGGCATATATTAGTGCAGACCGTTTAATTATCATTTGAACGGTAGTTATAGTAGTTATATTTACGTCTAATAGCGCAGCGCAACCGTGGTATCGCTATTTCCCAATAGTGTTTATCACGGTATTTATAATAAAAAGGGTATTTATAGAGAACGAGTTTTATTAAATAAATACCAGCTAATGTATCGCTAGAGCTGCTATAGCACAGCATCATGTAAACTTGTGTAAATTCGTTGTCACTAGTAGGGGTTAGGCTATTGTTTAACCATAAAATACGTTAATATTGTAAGTATAGGTCTGTTTTAGTGAGGTTTATAGTTTTTATAGGTATAACCCACTATTAATTTATAACCTATCAAATCCATAAAGTTCTGCAAGAAAAGATGCAGGTTCATATCCATAAATAGCATGAACAGTTTTATGCAAATATAGGGACATAGGTCGTCATGGCTCAAACTGTCAACGGGGTAACTGACTTGATGAGTGATAAAGGTAGTCGGCCAATATCTAAGTTCCAAGTACCAACATCGGTTAAGTATCTATTTATGGTGTTGGTATTAGGTTTGCTAGTGCTAATATTGATAATGGGTGGAAAAGCGTTACGTGATGCCCCTCCCGCTGCTATTCATGTCAACAACCAAGGTTTGACGGTTGCGCAATACAGCTCATTGCAACAGGTTATGAATCAACGAAAAATTAGCAGTTTTTTTACCTCTGATCTGCAAGCACTAAGAGATATTACGACGGGTTTGGCTTGGGTTGACCAAGTGAGTATCTCGCGTGACTGGCAACGCGGCATCGTGGTTACTGCCTTGCCCAAACAAGCGGTCGCCAATTTTGGTACAGAGCGTTTGGTCGATGCAAAAGGGGCGGTTTTTGTGCCTGCTGATAGTAGAGACCTAACGCAAGAACGCTTTGCTACCTTGCAAGGTGAGATAACACAAGCGCCGGTCATTATGCAGCAGATGCAGCAAGTCAATGATTGGTATGCGCCACTTGGTATACAAGTGGCAGATATTATTTTATCACCCAGAATGACATGGCTGATTCGCTTTGATAGTGGGTTACGTGTCATCGTTGATAATGAAGATACCGCGCAAAAGCTGCTGAATTTAAGTCAGCTGCTCGGCAATCAGTTAAAGGAACGCCGAGATGAGATACAGTCGGTAGATTTGCGTTATAAGAACGGTTTTACTATCGCTTGGGATATGTCCCAACCCCAAAATGGCGAAGCACAGTAGCCATAGATAGATTTATAGATAGTGGTTTTAAAAACTAATGAGCATTTAAAGTTTTAACTTGACTGCTTTTATAGTATAAATAATGAATATAATATTTCATCGCGTCTTGATAGCGCTTTTTTTAATGATTTAATGGGCGATCACTTGGTCTTCCGTTTAGCGATAATTTGTCTGGTAACATGAAAAATACTGAAAATCTGGTTGTTGTCCATTTAAGTGCCACGGCAGTGTATGTCGTCATTGGCAATGTTGTCTCTGCAAAAGACATTCGTATTCTAGGTGTAGGGCAAGTCAAAAACAGCGATTTTTATCAAGGTCAAATAAAGCATCGTGAACGTTTGCAAGGCGCTATCAAACAAGCTATTCAAGAAGCAGAAGATATAGCCAATTGCCGTGTGCATAGTGTGTGGCTGACCTTAGCAACGCCTGAATTATCTAGTAAGAACAGCGCCGGCGAAGTACGAGTAGAAGATGATGTTGTACGTGCCAAAGATATGGTGCAGGCTTTGTCCAATGCCAAGTCACGCGACCTTTCATCAGATTACTACTTAATGCATTGCTGTCAGCAGGGCATTTATGTCGATGAGCAAGATTTTATGGTTGATGATGCCATTGAAACAATGGCGCACAATATCACCGTGATGTATCATATGATGATGCTGCCTGTCGCTAGCCGTCAGAACATCCAAAAGCTATTGCAAAGCTGTGATGTGGGTATCGACCATATCGTATTCGATGCGGTGACCAGTGCTGAATATAGTCTAATGAGCGATGAGCGTCAGCAAGGTGTTTGTTTGGTAGACATCGGTGCTAGTACGACGAGTATTTGTGTTTATAAGGAAAATAAACTGATCTTTACCCATTGTATTGCAACGGGTAGTCATGAAGTCACCATGGATATTTCAGCAGATTTTGGAATTTCAATGATCGAAGCTGAAAAGCTCAAAAAGACTCATGGTACTGTTGATGTCAATAGTGTCGATCCCAGCTCGTTTTTTATCTTTAAGCCACAAGGCTCAGGAGATGAAATTAATGTCGGTATTTATAATCTAGCCCGTATTATTGAGGCTCGCTACATCCAAATCTTTACCGAAGTGGCTCGTCAATTACATGAAGCAGATTTAATCAGTTATATTGATAAAGGCATCGTACTGACTGGTGGCGGTAGTGTGATAAAAGGTATGATACCCTTCACCAAAAAACTGCTTAAAATGCCAGTAGTGCTCACCAATACACATCCTGCTATTAGTGCATATAACCATTTCGATAATGATGAGTCATTTAAGCAACTGAATATTCAGGTCAATGATCGTGCTTATCAAACCGCATTTGGTACATTACTATATAGTCAAAGCGAGCAGTTCCGCCGAAGTGAAAAAAGTGAGCCTGAAGCGATTCAAAAGAACCGAGTGACAGGCGTTTTTCAAAGCGCAGGGCAACGTTTTGCTAGTGTGCTAAAAAAGATATTATAGGTTTGCTTTCTAGAGTGCCTAGAACCTAGCGTGCTTAATAAAAGGCCCTTAAACTATTTAAGAAAAAATACAGTTAAGTGAGCTCAAGCCACTTAAAATAAAGTCACGTAAAAAGCAATGCCCTGTGTGATGATGACCTATTGTTGTCTGCACATAAACTATTTAAGCCATAGCCCTGTTTTATTTAAATACATTTATATATAGTATGTCGATAGTGCGCCATATGAGTGCGTTACCACGTATCAATCATCACGCTATCTGCAACTGGAGAATCTTTTTTATGTCAAAATACACCATGCCAGATGATAACCAGCTTCAAAATAATGGCCAAGCGAGCTTCACTGTATTCGGTGTTGGCGGCGGCGGCGGTAATGCGGTTGAGCATATGGTACAACAAGGGATTAGAGGTGTAACATTTGTCTGTGCAAACACGGACAAACAAGCGCTCGATCGTCTGACGGCCCCTCATAAATTACAACTTGGCGCAAAAACAAACCGCGGCCTAGGCGCGGGTGCAAACCCAGAAGTGGGGCGTGAAGCGGCAGAAAGTGAAGAAGAAGCCATCCGCCAACTACTCGAACACTCAGATATGGTATTTATTACCGCTGGTATGGGTGGTGGTACGGGTACGGGTGCAGCACCAGTGGTTGCTCGTATTGCTAAAGAAATGGAAGTATTGACCGTGGCTGTCGTGACCACACCCTTCAAATTTGAAGGCGGTAAACGTATCAAAGCTGCCAAAGCGGGCATTGAGCAACTAACCAACTTCGTTGACTCTATCATCACCATTCCAAATGACAAGCTGATGAGTGTCTACGGCAATATCTCTATGCAAGATGCCTTTAAAAAGGCCGATGATGTTTTACTACACGCTGTTCAAGGTATTGCTGAAACCATCGCCAGCGAAGGTATGATTAACATTGACTTTAACGATATTCGTACCGCTATGACCGCCAAAGGTCATGCGATGATGGGTATTGGCCGTGCCAGTGGTGATGATCGTGCGCGTCAAGCGACCGAAAAAGCCATTAGATCTCCACTCTTGGATGATTTACGTTTAGAGAATGCCAAAGGCTTACTGGTCAACGTGATTTCTTCTGAATCTTTATCATTAGATGAAATGAGCAAAATTAGTACGATAGTCGAAGAAATTACCGATATCGATGATGCGCACATTTTCTATGGTTCTGTCATTGATGAAAAAATGGGTGATGACTTGCATGTAACCGTCATTGCAACAGGTCTGACTCTAGATGAGCACGCTGGCGAAGAGGCTGAAGCAGTAGAGACGCCTGTTCCTTCTGTTAACAGTACACAGCCTGTCGATCCGAACCTACATACCAGTGCTTTGAACAGTCAAAAACAGTCTCAAGCGCAAATGTATCAGGATACTGCAGCGCGCTCAAATGCGCCACAAGAGCAGCCTAAAACCAAAACAAATAGTATTCAGGACTATTTGAAGCGCCAACAAAATAGATAGGCATCTTGACTGTTTGAGATGCTCTAAGTGTTTTAAATATTTGAAATTAAAGAAAGCCAGCATCAATTGCTGGCTTTTTTGTGTTTATAAATTAGCGTTATCTGCCCAGAGAGAGGTATTTATAGTCAGTGAGAAGTAATATCGCTACATCACGTACTGCAGGTACCGTTTTTTCTTGCTTGCTGTGCCTACGCAGACAGAGGCTGCAAAAAACTATACCCGCAGTATCGTAGCGTTTTTAAAGTATTTTAACTATATATCAAAAATTGATGAGGTAGACGAATGAATGAGGCTTTATTTTCATAACAACTGATGGGTTTGTGACTATTTATAGAATTTTTAATAAGTGGTTTAGAGAAAGGAATAATCAATAAAATATCGACGATAAGTGTTATCAATCAAGGAGATAAGAAAATTAGCCGTTTTTAATTGTGGCGAACTGGGGGTGTGTAATGATACACTATGGCAATTGTAACAAAATATGTGAGAAGACAGTCATGAACCAAAGAACCATAAAAACTGCGATAGCCGTTACGGGTACTGGTCTCCACAGTGGTCAGCCTGTTGACTTAGAGTTTCATCCGCAACCAATTGATACCGGCATTGTTTTCGAGCGTTCCGATATTGAAGGCAGCCAACCGATTCCAGCGAGTGCATTTTTGGTACAAGATACCATGATGTCATCCAATCTCGTATTTGGCGGCACACGTGTCGGTACGGTTGAGCATCTGCTCAGTGCGATTGCTGGCTTAGGGGTAGACAACCTGTTGATTCGTGTTTCGGCGTCTGAGATACCGATTATGGATGGTAGTGCTGCACCTTTTGTTGGGTTGTTACTTGATGCGGGTTTCTGTGAACAGGATGCCCTAAAGAAGTTTATTAAGATTGTGCGGCCTGTACGCGTCAAGGTCGATGATAAATGGGCAGAACTACGTCCTTATCAGGGGTTTGAGTTAAACTTTGAGATTGATTTTGATCATCCTGCCATTGATAAAGACTTTCAGCACGCACAGCTACAGTTTTCGACACAAAACTTCATCGAACAATTGAGTTCAGCACGTACTTTTGGCTTTTTACGCGATATCGAAGCGTTACGTCAGAACAACTTGGCTTTGGGTGGCAGCATGGACAATGCTATCGTCATTGATGAGGCCAGTGTGCTTAATGAAGGCGGTTTACGATTCAATGATGAGTTTGTCCGTCATAAGATTTTGGATGCTTTAGGAGATTTATATCTGATTGGTTATCCAATTTTGGGTCGTTTTAATGCTTATAAATCTGGTCACGCGTTAAATAATTTATTGGTACGTGAGATATTATCTGACCATGATAACTTTGAAATTGTAACATTTGATGACAATGTAACTTGTCCTATCGAGTATTTCCCTTTGAGCGGCCTGACGGTTGAAGGATGAATACAGGAATATACACGAAGTATCGAAACATTTACGCAATATTACATAGTTAGGCTCTAGTTACACTCATATAATATGCTGATATTTGGATATATTGTTTAGATTACTTTAACAATTCTGCTCTAGGGTAGAGACCATAAAAGCTGTGGATAATTTCTAAATCATCTGTTGGTGACTTTCACATTTTGAAAGTCACCAACAGATGATTTTTTTTGTTCGCGTCATTACAAACTTGCTGTGTTACTACCCTCATTTTACGATTTTATTTACATAACTTTACGTTTGGGCACACCGTTTTTTAGTGATTTACCAAGCGCAAAAGTGCTTTTTTGAGGTTTTCATCAGTGGTGACATGGTCTGCGGCCTGTGATATAGTCCGCTTTGTGTTTTGGCTAAGAGCCTGATTTCCATTGGCTTTACCAGGTTTTGAAATGGGCACTGAAGAAGCTGATGATGATTTAGAATAATGATTATTGGCAGATGTCTTAGCTACTACGACGCGAATTTGCTTGAGTTGTTTAAATGTAATTGACTGCTCTGTTAACACTTGCAAGTAAGCGCTTTGTAAATAGCGAATATGGTTGGCAGCGGTCATCGAGCCAACACTGAGTATCAATTGCTCAGTAGTTAAGCCCACGACCCAGCAGCTATTGAGGATTTCCTCAGGTAGACAATCTACCAAAAGGGTTTTTACTTCAGTGGTTGCTTGTATATATAAACGCATATTGTCAGCAAGAGTTTGAGGTAGCGCACTACCAGCAAAAGCTTGATGGTCGATAAGCTGGGCAAGTCGGTTAGGTTGTTTTTTTGACATCGTAATAACTCATCTAATAGGTGACAGAATCGATGTTTATTATAAACAGCGCGCTGTTGTAACAAGGATTTTATCATGTTTATTTCATGACTATATCCGCTAAATTAATTCATGCTTTGTCACGGATGACGAGCAATCCTGTATTCACAATAGGTAGTAAATTTATGAAACAAGCTTTATTAATTTTGTCAGTATTGGGAATGGGTGTAGCACAGACGAGTGGTGCTGCCGAAACGACCTTTCAATCAAATAATACCTTGAGTCATACCATCACAAATATCTCTACTTCTGCGAACTACGGTTCTAGTCGCAATATCTATAGCACTAATAATGGTGCACATGTATATAGTAACGATGAGATCAGTCAAGCGATTGATAACTTAAGTGCTCATGCTAAGCAAAAAGAATATCAGCTTGCCTCATTGACCAGCCGTTTGTCTTACGAACAGCGCCAGCAGCAAGCAAGTCGTGTCCCTGATAGTAACTCTGCCCCTGCTATCGCAGCATCACGCGCATCACGTGTGGCATTATCTAGAAGCTCAGGCTACTGCGCTCGCTATGTGCGTAAAGCATTACAATCAGCTGGTTATGAGTTTACGCCTAATCCTTCAGCCTATCAGTACGCCTCTCGTGGTACACTTGCCAATGCAGGCTTTACCAAAATCAGTAATGATATGCAGCCTCAAGTGGGTGATGTCGTAGTCTATGATCGTACATCTAGACGACCACATGGTCATATTCAGATATTTGATGGTAATGGTTGGGTATCTGACTTCCGTCAAAACAGCATCAGTCCATATGGCGGTCATCATAACTATACAACGTGGCGTGATTCACAATATGTTGATGATGCATCAAACAGTGGTATCTACCTAGCGATGGCTGATAAGTAATATTGAGCTCGGCTTAAGCGAACCCTTTTCTCCAAACCCAGTAATGCTCTTTACGACATTGCTGGTTTTTTTTGTGTTTTTAAATGCTGAGGTTTAAGAAGGGTGAAGGTTTTTTTATTGGCTTGAGTTATCTTGAATAGCTAAGGTATAAATCTCGACCAGTAGCGCTGATCGTGAAAATCAGGCGGAGAAGCATGTTTGGGAGCAAAATATAGCGCAGTCGCTCCAAACCATAAAATGACGCATGGATGTATATACTCAATAATAGTACTATTAATAGCGTATTGCGGCTTGGAGTTAGCGTTAGAAGGGCGTAGTTGCTTTAATGGCACCCGAAAACTGCGCTCATAATGATAGGCTATAGCAGAGGTAGGTTTCGTTAACGCTAAGGGGAGCTTGGAGCTTTCAAGCCAATCAATAGAGGCATAAGTCTGTTTATCTGCATGCAAAAGGGGATTGGGCGGCAGCGTTGCAGGGTTTCGATAACGCTGAAATTGATAAAGTGCATAGCGGCCATCTGGATTGGCATTGATTTCAATATAAGACGCTGTATTGTCAGTGTCAAAAGCTTCATAATCACCGACAGAACGACCAGTGATAAAACATTCAAGGCAGGTCTCTTCCCATAAATAATCAAAAAACCCTACTTGCTCTGCTTGCCATGCCGTCCAATCTAATTGAGCAGCCAAGGATTCAAGCGGCAGGGTCACGTGATACTGCAGTTGTAAATAAGCTTTTGGCTGCTGTATAAGGGTTGCGCTTATCTGTACCTGAATCCGTTGTAAATCTTCTATAGCAACACCGAGTTGGTATGCATCATTTGCTAGCGTTTCGTTTGCTAGGCATAAATCAAAAAATTGGCTCATAGCGTGCGCGCCCCAAAAGTAATTTATATCTTAAAAAGTCATATTTGCGATAGATAACGCATGATATTAAATATTGAATCATAGCAATTATTTAAGCCTAGATAACATAAAAGCCGCGAGCAAAGTTGCATCGCGGCTTTTATCATTTACTGTATTGATTAGCCTCTATAAAGTAAATCAACACCATATATTTGTTCTTACATCAACGATTACGCATTACGTGCAAGATTTGACAACTTAGGATTGGCATTCGGATTTTTACGTAGCAAAAGCGCCATACGACCAATAGTATGAACCAAAGAAGCATTAGCAGCCGCAGCAAGTTCAGCACCGATGACTTCACGTTCTTCTTTGGTGCCAGCAGGCAATTTAATTTTAATAAGTTCATGATCTGATAAAGCGCGATCAATCTCTTCAGTAATGGTCGGCGTGATACCTTTATTACCAATCATAACGATAGGTTTAAGATCGTGGCCAATGCCTCTTAGGCGTTTAATTGTAGCGTTATCGAGTTCCATAGAATTCCTAAGTGTGGGTAAAAATAAATGATAGTGCTATTAAGCGTAGTTAATGACCATTATAAATAATCTATGGTCATCTTGCATAAGATCAGCAGGATTTTGCACGATTTTACGTGATGAAAATGTTAAACTGAATATTTGGTCACATTATAAACGCTACTGTCTGATAAATCAGTGTTTTAACCAATAGAATTTAGCCAGTCTGCTACTGCGAATGAATAAAAAGCCTGATTGATAGTATATCCGAATGAGTTCGGCTCATCTCAAAAGTGCTTTATAAATATTTTGGCTGCTTCGGCAGTATGTATAGCCAATAGTACTGTCTCGTTTTTAAAGTGAACCCACTATATTAATGTTTTGCAAAGCAATAGGAGCAGGTATTTTGGCCACGCGTATCGAAAACAAAAAACTGTCAAAGAGTAGTAGTGCTTGGATGAAAGAGCATATTGACGATCATTATGTGCAAAAGGCTCAAAAAGACGGCTATCGTGCCCGTGCTGCTTATAAGTTACTTGAGATTAATGAAAAAACCAATCTTATTAAAAAAGGCATGACGGTTGTAGATTTAGGCAGTGCGCCCGGTAGTTGGTCACAAGTAGCTGGCCAGCTGGTAGGTGAAAAAGGCATTCTAATAGCCTCTGATATCTTACCTATGGACACCTTGCCTGACGTTACTTTTATTCAGGGCGACTTTCGTGAAGCGGAAGCATTCGATGCTATCATGGCGGAGGTGGGCGATAGACAGGTCAATGTGGTGTTGTCTGATATGGCGCCCAATACTGCTGGCAATAGTGCCATCGATCAACCACGCATGATGTATTTATGCGAGCTGGCAGTAGACTTTGCTTTGGCCACCTTACCAGAAGGTGGCGCGCTTATTATGAAAGTGTTTCAGGGCGAAGGTACACAAGAATTACGCAAGCAAATGCAGCATGATTTTAGTAAAATCCGTAGTATTAAACCTGGTGCTTCACGACCGCGCTCAAAAGAGATGTTTTGGATTGCGATTAAATAATCATCATTTCAATAAGTTGTTGTCATTGTAGCGGGTTTAATACGTCACTATAAACGGTGTTTATCGGCGTATTAAATCCGCTACAATCGTTAACTGAATAATAGTGAAATCGGCTTGAATTATGCAGGGTAACACCACATATCATGGTATATTAACTTTGTTTTAAACATATTTTTTAGACAAAGTCGTCTGATAGTAAGCGCTTGATAGGCTCACCTAAGATAGACTCTTGATATCCATGACTTGTTAAAAGTTAAAAACAGTCCTCATGCGACATTTGAAAAGCATAGGCTTGAATCGCAAGTTTTCGATATCGATGTGTTTATCAAAAATGAGCAATACGTTTATAGACGTCACGTGTCAAGTTGACACACCAATAAGTAAGGGATGGGAATAACTAGTGAGCGACATGGTAAAAAATACCTTATTGTGGCTGGTGGTAATCGGCGTTTTGGTGCTGGTGTTTAGCGGCTTTGACCAATCATCTGAGCCGGATAACCTTAACTACTCTGAGTTTGTGACCGCGGTGTCAGAAAATCAAGTAGCCAGTGTCGAGATCGATGGCGAGCAGATCACCGGCGAAAAGAAAAATGGCTCATCTTTTGAGACCATTAGACCAGCTGTGTCAGATGACGAGCTGATGCCAATGCTGCGTGAGAACCAAGTCGAAGTTCAAGGAACAGCTCCGAAGCGTCAAAGCGTCTTGATGCAGTTACTAATAGCCAGTTTCCCAATTCTATTGATTATTGGTCTGTTTTTATTCTTTATGCGTAACATGCAAGGCGGCGCTGGCGGTAAAGGCGGCGGCCCTATGAGCTTTGGTAAATCAAAGGCCAAAATGCTGACTGAAGACCAAATCAAGGTCAACTTTGAAGACGTTGCTGGCTGTGAAGAGGCCAAAGAAGAAGTCGTTGAAGTGGTCGAGTTCTTACGTGATCCTGATAAATTTACCAAACTGGGTGCGACGATTCCACGTGGTATTTTGATGGTAGGTCCACCAGGTACGGGTAAAACGCTATTGGCAAGAGCCATTGCTGGCGAAGCAAAAGTGCCTTTCTTTTCAATTTCAGGTTCTGATTTTGTTGAAATGTTCGTGGGTGTCGGTGCCTCACGGGTACGTGATATGTTCGAGCAAGCGAAGAAAAGCGCTCCTTGTATCATCTTTATCGATGAGATTGATGCGGTCGGTCGCCATCGTGGCTCAGGTACGGGCGGCGGTAATGATGAACGCGAGCAAACGCTTAACCAATTATTAGTCGAGATGGATGGTTTTGAAGGTAATGAAGGCGTCATCGTCATTGCTGCTACTAACCGCGCCGATGTTCTTGATAAAGCCCTGCTGCGCCCTGGTCGTTTTGACCGTCAGGTACAAGTGGGCTTGCCAGACATCAAAGGTCGTGAGCAAATTCTAAAAGTGCATTTGAAAAAACTACCGAATACAACGAGTGTCGATGCTCATTCACTTGCTCGTGGCACTCCTGGATTCACAGGTGCGCAATTGGCCAACCTTGTCAACGAAGCGGCGCTATTTGCCGCACGCCGTAACAAGAAAAGCGTCGATATGAATGACTTCGAGGACGCGAAAGATAAGCTATACATGGGACCTGAACGTAAATCAATGGTGATACGTGAAGAAGAACGCCGTGCTACTGCTTACCATGAATCTGGCCATGCGTTAGTTGCTGAACTGCTACCGGGTACCGATCCGGTGCATAAAGTGACGATTATGCCGCGCGGATTTGCCCTCGGGGTGACGTGGCAGTTGCCGGAGCACGATCAAACCAGCATGTATAAGTCGAAAATGCTGAGTGATCTCGCCATCTTATTTGGTGGACGTATCGCTGAAGAAGTCTTTATTAATCAAATGTCGACGGGTGCTTCTAACGATTTTGAACGAGCGACTAAGATGGCACGCGCTATGGTGACCAAATATGGTATGTCCGACGCGCTTGGCATCATGGTCTACGAAGACGATGATAGCTCACAAGGTTACTTTGGCGGTAGCCGCACTATTTCAGAAGCGACTCAGCAAAAGGTCGATGAAGAAGTTCGCCGTATGCTAGAAGAGCAATATGATATCGCCCGTGAGTTGATCGAAGGCAACCAAGAAAAAGTGCATGCCATGGTTGATGCATTGATGAAATGGGAAACCATTGACCGTGATCAGCTGCAGGATATTTTAGCAGGCGAAGAGCCACGTCCGCCAAAAGTGTATCAGCATAACGAAGTCAACTTAGCAAAAAATGATATCACCACAACGAATTCAACACCGCCACCATTACCAGCGATGTAGTTGTTAATTGATTAACCTTCAATAAAAAAAGCCCTTTTTGATAAAGGGCTTTTTTGTGGCTATCATTCTATGAACGCTTTAGGACAGAATAAGATTTACTGGTATCATAAGCACAGCTATAGTTAAAATACTTTAAAAACGCTACGATACTGCGGGTATAGTTTTTTTGCAGCCTCTGTCTGCGTAGGCACAGCAAGCAAGAAGAAACGGTACCTGCAGTACGTGATGTAGCGATATTACTTCTCACTGACTATAGCAATCATTAGAATGTTTCTTATGCCAAACCCAAGAATTACGATTAGCCGTGTCAAACTCGTTTAGTCTACAGTGCATAGCACTTGCACTCGTTTTCCTTGCTACTCTAATTTTTGTGAATGGTATTATAATAAATGGATTATTTATGTCCTTATTCCAGCTTTTACCCCAACAAAAAATATCGAGTCGTGATAAAACCTTAGATTTATCACAACCTCATGTTATGGGTATTCTCAATGTCACGCCAGATTCGTTTTCAGACGGCGGGCAGTTCAATGGGGTAGACAAGGCCGTTGCTCATTGTCAGAAAATGATAAAGGAGGGCGCTACAATCATCGATATTGGCGGCGAATCTACTCGTCCCAATGCAGATGTAGTAGCCACTAGCGATGAGGTACAGCGTGTCGTGCCAGTTGTTCAAGCGATTAGGCAGCACTGCGGAGATGAGATTTGGCTGTCCATTGACACCAGTAACCCAGCGGTGATGCAGGCAAGTTTTGATTCAGGTGCTGATATTTGGAATGATGTACGAGCGCTGAAACGCGAGGGTGCAGCGGCACTAGCAGCTGAGCTTGATATACCTGTGATGCTGATGCATATGCGCGGTGAGCCAACGACGATGAATAATCTGGCACAATATGACGATATAATAAGCGACGTGAGTACCGAGTTGTCAATGCGCATTGATGAAGTAATGAGCCTTGGTGTTAAGCGTGAAAACATCATTATTGACCCAGGCTTTGGCTTTGCTAAAAACTATGAGCATCATTGCGCACTATTAAGCCAGCTTGAAAGTTTAAAAGCACTTGGGTTACCAATCATGTTTGGTATTTCACGCAAGCGTTTTTTAGCGGAAGTGTTAAGCAAGAGCAGGGTTACAGCGGTTGCAACGACTCAAGCGTTAGATCGTGATGCGGTAGGCACGACGGCTGGCATTTTTGCGCTACAGCAAGGAGCAAGTATCATTCGTACGCATAATGTGGCTATGATGCAGCAAGCGGTGGCATTATGGAATCAATTATCTGCGTATAATCATCCTGAATCTTAAACATCATTTAAAATAGTGAGAGTATCTCTATGACCAGCACCATTCAGCCAGAACCAACCAATGAACAGCGCCGTATAATTTATCAAGCGCGTCGCGGATTAAAAGAGTTAGACTTTTATATCGATCCTTATGTCAAAGAGCTGTATTTAACGGCAGCGCCTGCTGAACAAGAGGTATTTGCAGAAATGCTCACTCATGAAGACCCTGATTTACTGGATTATTTCACCAATCAAAATCGCCCAGAAGATGAGGCAATATGGGCGTTGGTCAATAAAATAAAAACCTGGCGCCATACTAAAGAGTTGACTTAATAAATCTTATTAGCAGCTTATGTGCTTTAACTTGGAATAGCAGTTCACCATTTTTTGGGAGTACACTATGAGCTTGGCAACCCCATTACGTATTGACACTGCTATCCAGCCTACCAGCTACTTACGAGTATTGTTTTATATAGGTTTATCTGTTGTCATGGTTGTGCTTGCATGGCTTGCGGCTCTAGCCTTCTGGCAATATGTACTTATCTCGATAGTTGCGGCAGCGGTCAGCATTTATTTGATATTATCACGCCCGATATTACTACATCTTAGCCAGCCGCCCCTCAGTCAGCGTCTTGATCAACAGTGGCAACTATTGATGCGCACGGGGCGTGGTGATGAGCTATGGCAGGCACAATTAAAAGCGGTCCATCGTTATCAATGGGTGATGAGTTTTGAGTTCATAGTCATAGAGCCTTATCAGCGGCCATTATCAGTGACGGTGTTTCGCGATCAAGTAAACCCTGAGCAATGGCGAGAATTAAATATTTTAGCCCATGTAAGTTCTACTAAAACACGGTAATCCATTACTCTCTCGACTCCTATCAACCCTGCCTTTGTTCTATAGATTTACGAACACCTACATGTCATAACAAAATACCTATCTCTGTGCCGAAAAAGATTTGTTATATTGCAAGATAACAATAAATACTATGACAAAAAAGTGAGTAGATGATGAGTTTATTAGGGAATTTAGTGAGCCAAGTGGCCCGTAATGCGATGGATCCAGAAGATGCCCAACGCAATCCAGTCAACCAACATACTAGTCCGCGTCGTACAGGTGGCCTTGGCGATATACTGGGCGGTGTATTAGGCGGCAGCGGTGGTCAAGCGGATGGCTATAATCCTCGCCAATATGACCGTCAAACCGATAATGGTTTTGGTTTAGATGACATTCTCGGTGGACTAACAGGTGGTGGTTTAACAGGAAGTAGTCAGCGTGGTGATATGAGCTCAGGTGCGGGCGGGCTTGGCGACATATTAGGTAGCGTATTGGGTGGACAGACTATGGGTGGTCAAACTAGACAGTCTGGCTTCGGCGGTAAAGGGATGCTAATTGCTGCATTGATGCCGATGGTATTAAACTGGATCAAACGTAACGGCGGTTTGAGCGGTGCATTATCAAAAATTACTGGCATGGGCTATGAAAACCAAGCGAAGTCGTGGATGAGTAATCAACAAGACAATGACAACCTTGATCCAAACGAAATCAGTCGCTTATTTGACGACAGTGAAATCCAGCAAGTCGCTGCTCATACAGGTGCTAACGATACAGAAGTACGTCAAGGATTGGCTGAGTTACTGCCCGAGATCATGAACCAACTAACGCCGAATGGTAACTTGGATAATGAGACTGAGGCTAACCAAGAAGTTGATCAAATTATTAGTCAGCTATCAAGCCGATTGGGTGCATTAAAGTAGGATAATTCTTTCTATTCATTATTTTAAAGTGATAAAAATAAAAAAGAGTACATATCTATGTGCTCTTTTTTTGTTTTTTTAATGCTATAAAACAAGCTCATAGAAATGTATGGAACGGTAAAAGCACCCAGGAAATGGGGTGCATTTTTCATATTCAAGCACCATCAAACCTATATTTATTCATTTTGAACAGAGTATAAATATGTTAAAAGTAGTGAATAAACACCATAAATAGATTTGAAATTATTATGATAACTGTATAATTTATTTAGTACTACTTTATAAAAGCTGTTAATTTGAGGATGCTTTACCTTAAAGGTAACGATAACTGAGGGTATAAATACTTTATAAGGATATATGACTCATGCCATTTAAGCCTATTCCTGCAGCACTTGCGATTTTAGTCGGTCTTATTATCTGGTTTGTTATCCCAGTACCTACTGGGGTGACGCCTGAAGCTTGGCATATGTTGGCATTATTTATTGCCACCATTGTCGCCATCATTGGTAAAGTCTTACCTATTGGCGCGATTGCTATTATTGCCGTTACCTTGGTTGCGCTTACGGGTGTGACTAACGACAGTCCAAAACAAGCCATCAGCGATGCATTATCAAGCTACTCAAGCCCCCTAATTTGGCTGATTGGTGTTGCCGTTATGATATCGCGGGGGTTAATAAAAACCGGTTTAGGTCGACGTATCGCTTATTATTTTATTTCTATTTTTGGTAAAAAAACCATTGGAGTGGCGTATTCTTTGACCGCCGCAGAGTTGATGATCGCACCGATTACCCCCTCTAATACAGCTCGTGGTGGTGGTATCATTCACCCTATCATGAAGTCGATTGCCCAGAGCTTTCACTCGACGCCAGAAGAAGGCACGCAGAAAAAAATAGGCCGTTATTTAGCGATGGTCAATTATCACGCTAACCCAATTACGTCCGGTATGTTTATTACGGCTACTGCACCAAACCCGTTAGTGGTAGATTTGGTCAACAAAGCAACGGGTAGTGAGATTCAGCTAACATGGACGACGTGGGCTGTTGCGATGTTTATACCAGGGATGCTGTGTTTATTATTAATGCCATTGGTGATTTATTTGATTTATCCACCCGATGTCAAAGTAACCCCCGATGCGAAAAAATTTGCCAAAGATAATTTAACAGAAATGGGGCATGTAAGCACACAAGAGAAAATCATGTTAGGTGTCTTTGCACTGATGCTGATACTGTGGGCAAATATTCCTGCGCTAATTTTCGGTGAGCAATTAAGTGTCGATGCGACCACCACCGCCTTTATAGGGTTAACGACGTTAATACTGACTGGCGTATTGACTTGGGATGATGTGCTTAAAGAAAAATCTGCGTGGGATACCATTATTTGGTTTGGTGCCCTTATTATGATGGCGTCTTACCTCAATAAACTGGGTTTAATTGGCTGGTTCTCAAGTAACATCGAATCGATGATTGGAGTGATAGGTGTTGGTTGGATCGGCGCTGTGGTTATTTTGACTTTAGTCTATCTATATATTCATTACTTTTTTGCCAGTACTACCGCTCATATTACTGCACTGTTTGCCGCTTTTTATGCAGTAGGGTTAAGCTTAGGTGCACCGCCAATGTTATATGCGCTGATTTTGGCAGCAGCAGGCAATATTATGATGACCCTTACCCATTATGCAACTGGTACCGCACCCGTTATTTTTAACTCAGGCTATGTGACGTTAAGAGAATGGTGGAGCATCGGGGCAATCATGAGTGTGGTCAATCTGGTGGTTTGGATTGGTGCCGGTCTGATTTGGTGGAAGCTGCTTGGCTACTATTAATTCACGATTAAGCTGCTTATAACTACAGGCACTCAAACTGGCACTAAAAGCGTTCATCTAGAGTTTCTAATGTATAGTTGAGTGCTTGAAAGCAGATATCGGTATTAAAGCCTCTATACTGTAAAAAACGAAGCTGTTTGGCCTTGTCTTTTTGCTCAGTCGGTATGTCGTTACCATACTTTTTGGTACGGGCGGTCACTGCTAATTTGAGCCAATCTACGCCATCGACTAGATTGTCCGCGCTATCATCTACAAAGTCGCGAAACTCCTCTGATTCTGTATTAGCCATATCAATGAGCTCGTCAATATTACCTGGCATGGCGATCTTTTTATTATAGAACTCTTGCTTGATACGGCCACGGCCACGACCTTTGCGGATGTTTTCACGAATAAGCATTAAGGTAGTGCGGTAGTCGCTTTGGTAGCCTTTTTCCTCAAATTCCTCAAGTAGCGCCTCTATCTTTTCTGGGTCTTGCTCCTTGTCGAGCAGTTTTTGCTTCAGCTCAGCTTTACCATACTCACGGCGCGATAGATAATAAAAAGCCAACCAGCGCAAGCGGCTTTCAGCTTTGATGGCATCAATTTCTGCCTGTCGTTGCTCTGGTGTGCGCAAATAAGCTTTGAGTGCAGCGGGGAGGTTGTCAGTTTCGCTAACGTTTTCACTAGCACTAGCACTAGCACTAGACACCGTTAGCGTAGGCAGTTGCTCCCCACTTTCAGTATTTTGCTCGTCATTAGTTACAGTTTCCGCGTCGTTATCGCTTTTATCGCCATGAACGTGCTGCTTAACTTCAGCCAGCATTTGCTTAATACTTTGTGCCTTTGGCGGTTGATAAGCAGGGGCATGGTTGGGCTCAGGAGTAAAGTTAGCAGCTGGATGAAAGCGTTTCTTACGTTTTTTAGACTTGGAAGTTTTGCTGGGAGTAGAAGAGGGTGAATTGGTTGACTCTATATCAACGATAGAATCATTGTCTAAGGAGTACTTTTCAGCTGAGTCGTTTAAACGCTTGTTGGTCTTACTGTGTTTTTTGGAAGCGTCTTTGTATGAATGTTTAGAAGGCTTAGAGGGTTTAGATGGCTGAATAGGCTTTTTGGCTTTTTTGACCTGGTCATTAATACTACTCGCTGAATCGGTATCCGATTCAGCGAGTATTTCAGCTAAGGTTTTAATTTTCATAATAAGTCATGCTTACTTAAAATGGTTAAGAAGACACGGTTATTGTACCGGTTCAGCAGTCTGCTCTTTATTGGCGTCATCACTATCTTCGGTTTTGCTGTCTTTTTTGCCCCCAAGTTTTTCGGCACGAACTTTATTTTCAATCTCTTCAGCTATAGCAGGGTTTTCTTTTAAGAACAGCACAGAATTGGCTTTACCTTGACCAATTTTTTCATCGCCATAGCTATACCAAGAGCCTGCTTTGCCAACTGCGCCAATCTCAACGCCTAAATCAATGACTTCGGCTAAATGATTGGTGCCTTCGCCGTAAGTAATCTCGAACTCAGCTTGGCGGAATGGTGGTGCCATTTTATTTTTGATGACTTTAACACGGGTTTGGTTACCAATGATTTCATCACCGTTTTTGACCGCACCGATACGGCGAATATCCATACGTACTGAGGCGTAGAATTTAAGCGCATTACCACCCGTCGTGGTCTCAGGACTACCGAACATAACACCAATTTTCATACGGATTTGGTTAATAAACACTACCATACAATTGGAGCGTTTGGCGTTACCGGTAATTTTACGTAGTGCTTGACTCATTAGACGCGCTTGCAGACCCATATGTGAGTCGCCCATTTCGCCTTCAATCTCTGCACGCGGTGTCAAAGCAGCGACCGAGTCAATAACGATCATATCGATTGCCCCTGAACGTACTAGCATGTCAGTAATTTCAAGCGCTTGCTCGCCATTATCGGGCTGAGAAAGCAATAATTCATCGGTGTTGACACCGAGCTTGCGCGCATAAACAGGATCAAGCGCATGCTCAGCATCGATAAAGGCACAAGTACCACCTTGTTTTTGACACTCTGCAATCGCTTGTAAGGTCATGGTGGTTTTACCTGAGCTTTCAGGGCCGTAAATTTCAACGATACGACCTTTTGGTAGACCGCCAATGCCCAGCGCGATATCTAAGCCTAATGAGCCCGTTGATACGACATCAACATCCATAATCGCAGCATCATCACCTAAGTGCATGATGGTATTTTTACCAAACTGCTTTTCTATTTGACCTAAGGCGGCTTTAAGCGCTTTGGCTTTATTCTCGTCCATAAAGGACTCCTTGTTATAAATAATTTATTCAGAATAATAAGTATAATTACGATAATTGGTACTGTAAAAACTGCTTACTCAATGCTGCTGATTACTTAAATATAGGCAGTTCTAAATAAAGTCGATGTGATTGTAATAAAGTAAATAGCCACGTGCTACTGTTATAAATTTTTCTTGCTTGCTGTTCGCAAGCGTGACAGAGGCTGCGAAATGTTTACTTTAGTAGCACTCGCATTGGTTTTAAATCGCATCAATTATAGTAAGCTACGGTGTTTCGAGTAAATTTGGCGTTATTGGTAATATAAGATTTTAGACAGTGGTATCGGATATATCACCTTACTATACAGTAAAAATAAACAATGAGAAAAGTAAAAATAAGTTCATAATTAGCTGCTATTATGTGAACTTTTGAGCTTATTATGCTGGTCAATCATTCTATGATTTGTAATAGCGCTGTTGAGTAGATAAGGTGATTATAACAAAAACCAAGGGTTAAATAGCGAGTTGGATGACATCATACGACAACCAATGTCGTATGACATATCATCAAGTATTTGTATAAATACTTGATGGCTTAAATGGTAATTTCGGACAGGAGAATGGTGCTGTTTGTCAATAGACTACTAAGTTGTCCACAACAAATAAAAGTATTTTATTTATCAGTTGTGAAACATCGCTAGTTATAAAATAGTTTTGAAAATAATTAAAAAGTAATTATAAATGTTTCTATAGTTGGTTCAAGTATTTGATTTTTAACCACTTTTAAATTGTATAAAAAATGAACGATTTTACCTTACCCTTTAAGCTGCCTAGGGATATTCTTGTCAAGTAGCGACTTATACACAGGGTTATCCACAGCTTATGGGGAGAACTCATGAAGCCCTTATGGTATCAATGCTTGCGCAGATAGTTAATATTTAAGACTGACGCTGTAATACGATTTACACGCTTATATATACAGGCTTTTATCAAAAAGTTGCATGCTGATAACGATGTTTCACGTATAAATAATTTATCAGTTTTTATCATTAAATACTCTCAACACCTCTGCAATAAAGGGTATGGCTGAGATTTTATCAAATATACCTTATGTAAAGTGACAGTTGGTTTATCGGTGAGTACAAAAAAGCGGCTACATAAATGTGCCGCTATAGTAAAATCATAAAATTGTGCTGTCAGTGTCAGTCTTTAATATAGATTAAATCCCATACCCCATGGCCACGCTCTAAACCACGTCGCTCAAACTTAGTCATTGGACGAAAGTCAGGACGGTCGGTAAAGTTGCCCGCACCAGCTTGGTTGGTTAAGCCTGTAAAACCATCTAAAACCTCAACCATCCAAAATGCATAATGCTCCCAGTCAGTGGCAGTATGGAACCAGCCGCCTTGCTTTAAGCTGTGAGTCACGATTGCCATACGTTCGGGACTAACGAAGCGGCGTTTGTAGTGGCGCTTTTTTTGCCAAGGGTCGGGGAAGTAGAGTTGGATGCGATCGATATGGTTTTCTGGTAGCTGTTTGAGCAATTGAATGGCATCACCATTGATGATTTTTACATTGCTCAAATTTTGCGTACCTGCCATATAGGCGCATTTACCAATACCGGGCTCATGAACTTCGACGCCCACAAAGTTACGCTTAGGCTCAGCTGCTGCCATCTCGATAAATGAATCACCGAGACCAAAACCAATCTCCAGAGTAAGTGGGGCATCACTACCGTTAGGAGTATCTGCAAATAGCACGCGCAAGTCATCAATACCATCCAGATTGCCATCACCGAAGCTGTTATTGACAAGGTAATGCGCAAACTCTGGCGCAGTCAGTGCCAGCTCGGCATTTTTATTCATATGCGTGCGCCGTTTCATAAAGGTATTGACGATACGAATATGCTTACTGTCTTCAGTCGCTAACTCACTTTTGGGGCTGTCATTCTCATTAGTGTTGGTGCTATTGACGTTATCATGGATATCAGGATGTTGGTTCATAGGATGGGCAAGGCTTAATAAAATGGGTGGAATACGCTTATTATAGGTGAAATCTATACAGCTGTGAACGAACATTGCTTTTTTAGTGGTTTTAACTTACTCAATCTTTTTAGCATGTATTTTTTATCGTTTAGCAGTTCTATACTTTGTTGTCCTATACAGGGGTTTTGGCGTTATCATATAATAAATATGACGAGGTCATATTTTTTCTTAATAGCAAGTAAGGCTTATCACTATGTTATTTATCGAGACGGATTCGCCGCCCCCTTTTTATCAACAAAAACTGACTGCTACCAGACGTGAACAATTAGATAAATGGTTCATTAGTCATCGTAGTCAGCGTTATTATCTTAAGCGCTTTAAGCAGTTTGATGAGCAAGGCTATCTATCGCCAAAATGGCATTGGGCGGCATTTTTTGTCACCTTTCCTTGGCTGCTCTATCGTAAGCGTTATATGGATGCGATTGTGTATAGTGTGGCAGGCTGGTCATTTATTCAGCTTAACGTTGCCATTGTGCTGGTCACGTTTGAATTTGTAGCGATGTCCTATATACCCGATGCTTATCAAATGGCAGTACGAGTAGGTATCGCTGCGGTGATTTGGCTGTTTTGGTCGTTTATGGTGGCACGCTGGACCGACGCTTATTATTATCGAATGGCGCGACGTGAAATTGCCGATGTTATTGAAGATTATCCGCAAGACGAGGCCAGACAAAAAGCACATTTGCGTCGAGAAGGCGGGGTTAGTTTGTTTGGTTTGGCATTGGGCTTTGGATTTTTCGCCTTTGCTTTAACGGTCATTAAAGTGCAGTTTTTACCTATTATCGCGAAGCCGAAAGCCAATGAGGTGTTATTCAATGCTTATGACATCACCAAAACGACGCAAAACCGTGTGGCTGTGATTTATCAACAGACTGAGCAGTGTCCGGTTGATTTGCCATTTGACATAGAGGATCCGCAGATTAAGGTGCGTATTGATACTCAAGTACCGGGCGTGCCCAAAACAGATTGCGCAGTTGTAGGAACGATTCAGAATGTTAAGTTTCCACTGCGTTATCTCAATGAGCAAACAGTGGTTTTTTATCATGTGAAAGATAGCGATAGCTGGCAGTGCACCAGCTCGTTAAATGAAAAGCTAGCGCCCCCAAATTGTTCAACGGATTGAATTATTCAACGGATTAACAGCTCTTTTAAACTTTGGGGTCGGTAGCGGTAGTGTCTTTTTCATCAACTGGTGTCGCTTGGCTTTTTAGCGCATCATAAAAGTCGCTCAAATCCATTTTACGGGCTTTATCGATATCTTCGTCAAATAAGCTCTCAAGCTCTGCCATCGCGGATTGGGCTGACTCAATCATGCTGGCTTCATCATCATAAATCGCTTGCTGACGTTCAATCAAATCGTCATCGTAGTCACGGAAGGTTTGTACCGTTTCGCGGGCTTTTTCTGGTGAAATTCCGAGCAGCTGTAGTGATTCACGCGACATATCTAGCGATGACAAATAGGTCTCGCGCCAAATATGACGGACGCCCACCTCACGCAGGCGATAGTAATGCTGGCGGTCACGCGCACGAGCTAAGACAATCATGTCTGGGTAGTTTTTACGCAGGTATTGAGCAGTGGTAATAGAGCGCTCTAAATCATCGATGGCGAGAATAAAGACGCGGGCTTTTTTGATACCAGCCGCGCGCAGTATCTCAGGGTTTTTCGGATCGCCATAATAGACTTGGTTACCAAATTTACGGACGAAATCGACGCGATTTGCTGAGCGCTCAATGGCGGTAAACTCGATATTGTGCATACGTAGCACTCGACCAATAATTTGTCCAACGCGCCCAAAACCAGCAATAATTACCTGATGTTCATGGTCTGGAATCGTATCATATTCGCGACTGGGTTTACCTTTAGCAAATAATGGCTCACCAATTTTTTCTAATAACAAAAATGCCAGTGGTGTGAACGCCATAGAAATCGTCACGACAAGATTTAGGGTATTGGCAAGCTCAGGGCGCAAGACGTTCTGCGCTGTAGCCACACTGAATAAAACAAAGGCGAACTCACCACCTTGAGCAAGCGTAACGCCCAGCCGAATACTGGTCGGCCAACGATTACCGGATACTTTTGCAATCGCGGTAAGAACGCCGAATTTAAGAAACATCAGCCCCATCGCACAGCCGATGATAAAAATAGGCTTAGCTAAGATGAGTTTGACATCAGTCAGCATGCCGACCGACATAAAAAACAGCCCTAATAGCAAGCCTTTAAACGGTTCGATACTGGCCTCTAGCTCGTGGCGATACTCAGAATCTGCTAGCAAGACGCCAGTCAAGAATGCCCCTAATGCCATCGATAGACCAATCTGCTCCATCAAGATAGAAACGCCCATGACGATGAATAAAGCCACAGCAGTCAGTAGCTCTGCGGCACCGCTTGAGGCGACAAACTTGAAAAATGGTCTAACAATGTAACGGCTAGAGAAAATCAAACCGGCAAAAACAGCAAAAACTTTACCAAAATAAATCAAATCATAGCTTTGTTCGCGAACGCCTGAAAGGAAGGGGATGATAGCCAATAAGGGAATAACAGCAATGTCTTGGAATAATAAAATAGTAAATGCTTCACGACCATGGGTGCTCGATAATTGTTGCTTTTCAGTCAATATCTGTAGTACAAATGCCGTAGAGGAAAGGGCCAGACCAAAACCAACGATAAAGGCGGTATCGAGTGGCAAGGCAAAAAACTGGTGTGATAGCCACATCAATAGCGTGCCAGTCAATCCGACTTGCAAACCACCTAACACAAATATCGAACGGCGTAGCGCCCAGAGTCGTGAGGGTTGTAGCTCAAGTCCAATAATGAACAGCAGCATGACGACGCCAAACTCAGAAAAATGCAATAAGCTCTCAGCGTCGCCCGCCACATCTAAACCACTAGGGCCCAATATCAAACCAGTGATGAGATAACCTAAGACTGTTGCAATACCAAAGCGCTTGCCCAGTGGTACAAACAGCAGCGCTGCTCCCAAGAAAATCGTAGCTTGTAACATTAAGTTTGGTGAGCCGGCGGCGGCAGCGAGCATCTGGAATCCTTAGCAAGAACAATAAAATAAGCAGTGAAGCAAGATTATAACAATAATAAAAACTATTTTAGCATAGGTTATTTTTTACGATAAATCTTCCACACGCCATTATCTGCTAGCGGATTACGATAAGCATCGTTACGGCGCTTACGAGGTGTCTGCCGACTGTCTACGATTTTAAAGTCGGGCAGAGCATGGACGATAAGCCCAGTACGATAAAAGCGTACTCGTTCAGGCTCTAGCATCTCGCCCTTGTTATCTCGGCAAAAAACATAAGCGCGTAGATCGATAAACTCACGATGGGCGACCAAACGCGCTTCATCATCGTTATCAAACACGGCTGCCATACGCTCAATGTCATCAGCGTTATAATCGCCGCATTTATCTGTGAGTGCACCAACCGAGCCAAAGCTTTTAGATTCTTTAGCACGGGTCTTGGTCAGATGTAGTCTTTGAACATGATAGATAAACTGTGGTATCTCAAGGCTGGCTGGCAGTGGCAGGTAGTCGGGCGGCAGATTGGCAGCGGGATAAAATGCCATCGCCCGCTCAAGCAGGTTATGCCAATGTTGCTGGTATGCTTGGACTTCAGCTAAATTGCCTTCATAAATAGGCATATCACGGATTTGACGTAAGATATCAGGCGGGAATTGCTCATCTCGAAAGCTGGCAATGTCTTCTTGCAGCGTTGACAGCAAAACTTTGGCGTGTTTTTTGCCGTCTTTTGAAGTGGGGTCGTCGATATAGTCTGGGGCGACAAATTGTGCTGAACGTCTAGACATGGCTGAAGGTCATCAATTGGTTATGAGTGAGGCTTTAAGTCTTAAGTATACAGAATTTATATTAAAGATATGGCGGCGAGTCTAAATTTCCCATCATTTTTAACATGCTATTACAATGCTAAAAATCAGCGTGATATAAGCTCATACACAATAAAGTCTTTTTTATTTATCCGAATCTACTTTTTTAAGTGTCATCTGTATCTATAAATAGGCGGCGTGGCATGAGTTATTACAAAATCATTTCTTATAAATAAGCGTTTAGCATTTTTAACCAAATATCATGAAAGGCGTTACTCATTGAAAGTTTTTATTAGAATAATATTGAGAGTTATTGGCGCAGGAGTAGGGCTGATACTTGGGTTGTGGTTGGTTATGGCCTCAAATATGGGGCCTGCTTATCTGCCGCAAGTGATGGATGGTGCCTTAGATTTCTGGATTAGAATAAGTCTATTGGGGGTAGGTCTTGGTATTTGGATAAGCACAGTAGTGTGGTTACTGTGGCTTATAGTATGCTATTTCTATGATTTGGTTAGGCCTGACCCATAATTGATGAGGTTTAGATTTATTATTACCTTATATTTTAATGATTGTGCCCGATATGACTATTGCCCTCAACAGCTTGCTCTGAGATATCACAAACTAGGGCATCACTATGGGTATTGGTTTGCGGATGCGAGGAGCTTTCGACTTGAATCGTGGCATGGTGAATGCCAAGCTCAAGCAGGCTTTGTTCCAGACTGGCAATCAATAAGCTTGATTCGTGGATACTCATTTCACCATCGACCACCACATGGCAAGATAAGGCGTTTAAACCACTGGTAATACTCCAAACATGCAGGTCATGAACTTGCTGCACCTGTGGGTGGGCAAGCAGTTTTTCTTCAACATTGACCAAAGATATGCCTTCTGGCGTACCTTCCATTAAGATATGTACGGAATCACGCACCACGCGGTAACCGCTAAACATGATAAGTATTGCAACAATCACTGATGCTGCCGCATCCGCCCATACCCAACCAAAACTCATCATCAATAGCGCGGCTACAATAGCCGCAACCGAACCCATTAAATCACTCAATACATGCAAGTAGGCACTTTGCATATTGAGATTAACAGGCTGTTTGTTATCCGATGCGTCGCTTGTTAATTTGGCATCATTCGCCTCATGTTTATCTTTATGTGAACCATGATTATGTCCATCGCCACTACGGCTGCCGCGATGCATCAGCCAAGCGACCAAGATATTGACCAGCATGCCGATAGTGGCAACGATGAGCATACCTTGGCTGGCAATCTCTGGCGGTGAATTAAAACGTTTAATCGCCTCATAAAAAATCATTAAAGCAATAATAACCAGCGTCGCACCATTGACGGTCGCGACCAATATCTCAAAACGTTTGTAGCCATAGGTTTTTTGATGGGTGGCTGCTTTTTCGCCGATTTTAAATGCCATCAAGGTAGCGCCAAGTGCGATCGCGTCACTTAGCATATGACCTGCATCGGACAGTAGGGCTAAACTGCCCGTCAATAAGCCTCCAATGGCTTCGACAAACATATAGCCAGTAATAATCAGAAAGCTAAACAATAAGGTGCGTTGATAGCCTTTGGTATCTCGCGGAGCGACTGTTTGTTCTAAATGTTCGTCATGGTCATGATGGGTGTCTGAAGAGTAGTTGTTTTCCTCGTTTTTCTGAACGTGTTGATGCCTATTAGCCGAATCATTCTGCTGAGAAAGGCTGTTTTTTTTAGGTTCTTGATGGTTCTGATTCATAGCAACACTCAGGATGATAGAAAGTGAAATTGACTTTTATAATGGCATTAAACACTGTGAAATGACATATCTCATTCTTAGGGTTTACTTAGCGTTTAATAACTGATCATTAAGAGTTACCAACCGACAGGGTCAATATCTAACGTTAGCTTAAGGTATTTAGCGCTTGGCAGAGCAAGTACGGGTTGCCACCATTGGCTTAATACTTGGTGTAATTGCTGTCGATTCTTACCTAGCAGCAAAAGCTGGGCGTGGTAGCGGCTGTTCTTTTTGCTCATTGGTGCATCGATAGGGCCAAGCACGGCCAAATTATGGCCATTTGGTAGATTAGCAATCGCATCTTTTAGCGCTTGGGTAGTGGCGGCAAGAGTTTTGCCTTCACAGCGTATCAGTGCAGCATGGCTATGAGGAGGTAGCCCCATCATCCTGCGTTCTTGCAGCAATTCGCGAGCAAACGACAGATAACCATCCTTGACCAGCTTTAATAATAATTCATTATCGGGTTGCAACGTTTGAATCAGTACGCGACCTGCCTTGTCTCCCCGTCCTGCACGTCCCGCCACTTGAATCATCAATTGGGCAGTATGTTCAGGCGAGCGAAAGTCAGCGGATAAAAAGCCGCGATCAGCGTTGGGTAAGCAAACCAGCGTGACATTGGGAAAATGATGACCTTTGGCGACCATTTGCGTGCCGACTAATATGGCAGGCGTGCCTTCATTGATACGCTGATAAATATTTTCCCAGCTGTCTTTACGCCTAGTGGTATCGCGATCGATTTGAATAATAGGATACAGCTCTTTACTGGTTTGCGGGTTGGCAAAAATTGCATGCAAGTTTTCGCTGAGCCTTGTGGTACCCATACCTTTGGCATCGAGATTTTGACTGCCACAATCAGGGCAAGCCGTCGGAATATAAGCCTGCCAGTCACAATGATGACATTTTAAATAAGAGTTGCTTGAATAACTGCTCCGCTGAGCTTGGCTGCCATAGTGAACGGTTAAATGCGCATCACAGCGCGGGCAATCTGCCTGCCAACCGCAAGCCTCGCATAATAACACTGGCGCATAGCCGCGACGATTTAAGAATATCAATACCTGATCACCGGCTTCTAGGGTTTGTCGTATCGCCCCGATAAGTGCATCGGTCAGCCCTGTATCATAGCGCGTGCCATTGTCCGTCGTTTGCTGATGGGTGCTTTGCAAGCGTGCATCGATGAGCTGTATGGTTGCAGGCTTTGCATTACCGGGGCGAGTTTGTAATTGACACTCCACCAGCTTACCATCATCGATCAGTTTTAGATGCTCAAGAGACGGGGTGGCGGTGCCAAGCACAACTGGAATATTATATTGCAGGCCTCGGTAAAGCGCGACATCAGCAGCATGATAACGCAGCGTATCTTGCTGCTTGTAAGAGCCATCATGCGCTTCATCAACGACGATGAGCCCTAAGTTTGCAAATGGATAGAGCACTGCTGAGCGCGTACCGATAATGACTTGTGCATGACCAGTGCGGCAATCTTGCCAGCCCTGTAAGCGGTGGGTATTATTCATACCTGAATGTAATAAGACAATATTAGCGGCAAAGCGACTGGCAAACCGCGCGCGTGTTTGCGGTGTCAGTCCAATTTCGGGCACTAGAATTAACACTTGCTTGCCAGCTTCCAATACCGCCTGCATCGCCTGTAGGTAGACTTCGGTCTTACCACTGCCGGTAATGCCATTTAATAAAAACCCTGTATAAGACTCAGATTTATGCGCGGTAACAATAGCCTCAACGGCAAGTTGTTGCTCCTCGTTGAGGTCAAGCGGCATTGTGGCGAGTTTAACAGGGGCTGGCGCTTGCTTTATCTGAATATAGCGCTCAATTAGCCCTTTATCTTCTAGTGTCTTTAAAAAGGTGCGCTGCAACCCTTCTAAAAGCAGTACATCTTCACTCGCGCCGTGTTCACCATGCAGTTTTAACATATCGAACTGCTGTTTTTGCTTTTTTGCATTGGCACGAAAGTCGTCATCAGTGATATGAGGCAAAATTCGCCAATGGGTAATAAGTAAATCTAGCGGTTTGCCCTGACGCACTAAGCTTGGCAAGATAACGGCTAAGACATCGCCGAGAGGATAGTGATAATAACGCGCCAGCCAATGAGCCAGCTTTAACATACTGGCACCTAGAATTGGCTCAGCATCTAAGCATTTATTAATAGGTTTGAGTTTGTTGCGGGGTACGCTACTCTCAGTTTCAGCAATATGAGCGACGACGATACCGATTAACGTTTGGCGACCGAACGATACTTCGACGCGGCTGCCAATTTGCGGTGGCTGTATTGATGTGTCATTCGACAAAGTATTGATATCTGCCGGTAAACTATAATCAAATACCCGATAAAGGGGTACGGGCAACGCAACTTGTACCAACATAAAAGGGCTTCGCAGAATGATTAAGGTAAGATGAAATAAACAGATAGAAACCAATAAGCTTAGCATGATGCTAAGCTTATTATTCTTCAACTTAAAATATTAATATTTACGCAACATCTATAATAGACTTATTCAATATACAAAATAGACTCAATCTCAACCACACCGCCTTTAGGCAATGCTGCTACTTGAACAGCAGCACGAGCAGGATATGGCTCGCTTAAATTGGCCATGAATACTTCGTTTAATGCTGCAAAGTCATTTAAGTCGGTCAATGAGACATTAAATTTAACCACATTCTTCAAGCTACCACCAGCCGCTTCACAGATGGCTTTAATGTTTTCAAATACTTGCTTGGCTTGTGCGTCAAAACCCTCTCTTAACTCCATAGTTTCAGGGTCGAAGCCCAGCTGACCTGAGATATAAACAGTATTACCAACTTTGACGGCTTGTGAATAAGTGCCAACGGCTGCGGGTGCTTTATCAGTTTGAATGGTTTGACGGCTCATATTATATCCTTGTAGTATTTTTGGTGTTTGATGTGCTGACTCTACTTGCTAAGAGGTTAGCAGAAGACTTTAATGCTATTAAAGTTTTATAAAGCTAAAAATTAAATATCCCTGCTTTCACATAATATTTAAGCAGCAGAGACTTTCACGCTTATTCTAACTGAGTTTATAGCTGATATAAACGGATGATATTTGGGAAGCCAAGTAACGAGCGTAGTTCACGAATACCTTTAGCCAGATGATTGCGACTACGAACCACAATATGGATGATCGTATCACTGCTACGCACGTCAACCGTTTCTACCCCCATATTTAACTGGCGCAGATGGTAAATGACCTCACTAATTTGTTCATCACTGAGGGCAATTGACAGCTTTAAATAAGCAGGAAAACGAATTTTGCCGCTGTTTTTTATATCGTTCTCGCCAGCTTCACCTTGTTTGACCGCATTGTCATTGCGCCAACGCAGTTGGATGACTTGATAGGGGTTGTCTTTACGAATCTCGTCTAGTGAGAAGCATTTATGTCGATGGACGACCAGACCGTGGCGGGATAAATGGCCAACGATAGGGTCGCCATAGATAGGGTGACAGCAGTTAGCAAAGTCTAGCTCGACCCCAGAAGTATTCACTATCAGCTGTTGTGGCTGGGTCATGTCATTGCTGTGCTCTTGTGCTTGTAAATCACTGACTTCATCGCTGAACAAGCGTGTCACTATCAGCTGTGGTAGTAGCGTACCAGAGCTTATTTGCTCAAATAGTGCTTCTTTTTCGGTTAGGCCGCGCCATTCGATGAGGTTTTTCCAATCACTATCCGTTAAGTCATCGAGACTTTTTTGATAGGTTTTTAGCGCGCGATCTAGGGCTTGACTGCCGTGATGCTGTTTATCAGCAGTTGATAAGTCTTTAAACCAACGCAGAATCTCTTCACGTGCCTTGTTGGTCACTACAAACCCAAGCCATTCCGCTTTTGGCTCTGAGTGGCTGTTGACTTCGATTTCAACCAATTGACCATTTTTGACCACGGTACCAAGTTTTGCAGGTTTGCCGTCGACACTGGCACCGACCGCGACGTTACCGACCATAGGGCCGACAGCATAAGCAAAGTCTAGCGCAGTAGCCCCTTGTGATAGCTCATAGGCACGGCCTTGCGGGCTGTAGCAAATGATTTTGCTAGAATGTAGATAATCCATTAACTCATTAATGGTAGAGACCGCCGCTGAAAAATCGGGGCTATTTTCATTTAAGCTGTCTTCATCGACCAAGTCTTTCATATTACGTAGTGAGGCTTGAATAACCGACTGGCTAACATCGGAAGCGTGTTCTGCACCAATGACACCAAGCCTTGCCGCGCTTTGCATTTGCTTGGTTAAAATCGTGACTTTGACAAAATCATTATCACGCTCATAGATAAGCGTGAGCGACTGATTGCCGCCAGGTAGTGGCCGGCGAATATTATCAGCGATATGACTGTCATCTATCTGATATTTTTTAATCAAATAATAAGCCAGTTTGTCACAAGCTTCGATGTTATCGAGGACGATTTCAAACGCATAATGGCGGAGCAGCGCATTAATTTCCCCACGATTACGGAAGAATTGACGAAAGATAACCACGCGATTATCTAAGACTTTCACCATGCCATTAAGGTGAAGGTTATTCAAAACAATGCTTAAATAGCGATGGATGGCTTCTCTTTGAAAATTACGCCCAAGCCCGTGTTGTAGCAGCTTATCAGAGATTTTGTTATACATCTCAGAATCAAGGTTACGATAACAGAGCACTTCAATATAATCGGCAATATCATTAAGTCCCATCAGCCGCGCAAATGGCACATAAAAATCTAGTGTCTCTTGAGCGGTGGTGCGCTGTTTTTCGGGGCGTACAGCGTCAAGCGTCGACATATTATGTAGTCGATCGGCAAGCTTAATAATTAATACCCGCGGGTCAGCAAGCGTGGCTGTTAGAATTTTATGAAAAGTAGCGGCTTTATTTTCTTGTTTGTTATGCGTCGATGATTTCAGTTTGGTCACACCGTCGACCAGTCTGGCTACTACTTTGCCGTAACGCTGTTCAATCTGTTCGTCACTGACATCAGTATCTTCAACCGTATCATGTAAAATAGCAGCAATAACGGTATCTCGATCCAAGCGAAAGCCAGCTAGTATTTCGGCGACCGCAATCGGATGGGTGATATAAGGCTCCCCTGATTTACGCTTATCTTTAATATGCGCTTTATCACCGAACTCGCAGGCATCAACAATATCACGACGTTCGGCAGCAGTGAGATAACCGACTGAACGGAGTAAATTATATTGAGCGTCATCGACCAGATGATGACTGAGCTTGGGTAAGGTTTGACTCATAAAGTGACGATCCTGTGTTCCACTAGCTAGCTACTTGACCACTTATAACGATAAGATAAATGGTGACTGAATAGATGCTGATCTACTATTGAAGGGGGATTAAGAGCAAAAATTGGGTAGATCACCCTCTAATTAATCGTAAATTGCATTCAATGTCAACTGCTAAGCGCGCAGGCGCTATAAAATTTTGGAAATTTTAACTCAACGGTAGGTTTTGAGATATAAATGGCGACTAAAACCGTCAATTCAATATCATTATAACTAAAAAAACCACAGCATAGGCTGTGGTCTCTATCGTCAGTCAATATAACAGTCAGTATAACTTTGACCTAAAAGTAGTGTTCAGCTTCAATATAATAAACTCTATCCAAGCGGTTTATTAGAAATTAATTATTAGAAGCTATGTGTTAGAAACTATGTGTTAGAAACTATGTGTTAGAAACTATGTGTTAGAAACTATGTGTTAGAAACTATGTGTTAGAAACTATGATCGCCTGACAAAGCCAAATCTAATGAGCTCGTTGCAAAATTATGCTCTGGCTGGTTTAAAATATCACGGGTGATTTTACCAGCAGCAATTTCACGTAATGCCAATACCGTTGGCTTGTCGTTATCGACATCAACCATAGGCTCAGCGATACCTTTGGCTAACTGACGGGCGCGTTTGCTTGCGACCAAAACCAGCTCAAAGCGATTATCAACATTATCCAAACAATCTTCAATCGTCACTCGTGCCATAAATAGCTACCTCGGTTGTTTTTATTAGCGACGGAACTTGCCCGCCACTCAATAAAAATAATATCAAAAATATAAAGGGGGATAGCGACATATTATAGCATTTTTTGCTCAGTCGCGTAGTTGCTTTTTATATCTAACGCTTAATTGAGCCATAATGTCTTTTGGCACACCGCTTACTCTTCTGTTTTAGCATGTAGCAAGTTGGTAATCGTGCGATGATAACGCTGCTGTTGACGACTTAAGGTCTGTCTATCTGCCACGATGATGGCTTTTAATTCCGTCAAAGCGACTTCAAAATTATCATTAATAATGACAAAATCAAAATGTACGTATTGCGCCATTTCAGTCACTGCACCAGCCAAACGTTGCTCGATGACCTCGATAGTATCTTGCCCACGCGTCGATAAGCGTTGACGTAAGGTGGCAAGACTTGGCGGTAAAATAAAAACCATCGTCGCTTCAGTAAATATTTTTTTGACTTGTAGTGCACCCTGCCAATCAATCTCTAAAATCACATCGACACCTGCGTCCAGCTGCGCCCGCACGCTTTGTTCTGAGGTGCCATAATAATTATTAAACACCTCAGCGTGTTCTAAAAATTGACCAGCACCGATAGCTGTCACAAAGCTATCGACATCGGTAAAATGATAGTGATGGCCGTCAATCTCGCCTGGACGCGGCGCTCGGGTAGTGTGTGAGATACTGACGGTCAAGTCATTGGTCGTGGCAAGTAGCTGCTTTACCAGTGAGGTCTTGCCCGTACCTGAAGCGGCAGTGATAATAAATAATGAACCTGTCATACAGTTTGTCCTAAAGGCTGGTAAAAATAAAAAATACCATCATGTATGGTAGTAGAAATCGTAATCGATACCTCATTATAAACTGCTTTAAAAGCAAATTATGCTAAAGTAGGGTATCGATTTTATCCCAACTTTTGAATTAAAGCTTTTGATCCCAATATTTTGTATGGTTGATTCAATATAATTTGGATACAAGGAAGGCGAGTGCAAGTACTACAACTGGTAGACTAAGCGAGCCTGACACCGTATCCGATTGATATAGGATTGGCTATATCTAAGCTTTGATTGTAAATTATCTAATGATAGGCCTTCTTATGCAAATTTATCTTGCCAATCCACGTGGGTTTTGTGCTGGTGTGGATCGCGCGATTGCGATTGTCAACGAAGCATTGACACGTTTTGAGCCACCCATTTATGTTCGTCATGAAGTGGTCCATAACAAGTTTGTGGTTTCTGATTTGGCCAATCGCGGCGCGGTATTTGTCGAAGAGCTGCATGAAGTGCCCGATGGTTCGATTGTTATTTTCTCCGCTCATGGCGTCTCAAAAGCTGTTGAAGATGAGGCAGAACGCCGTGATTTAACGGTGTTTGATGCCACTTGTCCTTTGGTGACTAAAGTACATATCGAAGTCGCTAAGTTTGCGCAAGATGGAATGGATGCGGTATTGATTGGACATGCTGGGCACCCTGAAGTAGAAGGTACGATGGGGCGCTTTAACCGTCGTCATGGTGGGCAGATACATTTGGTCGAAAACGAAGCCGATGTTGAAGTATTGAACGTACAAAATGCGGAGCATTTGGCCTTTGTCACGCAAACCACTTTATCCATGGATGACACCGCGCGCGTCATCGATGCCCTGCGTGAAAAGTTCCCCAGCATTCAAGGTCCGCGTAAAGACGATATCTGTTATGCCACCCAAAACCGCCAAGACGCGGTAAAAGATTTAGCCAGCCGCTGTGAAGTAGTGTTAGTAGTCGGTTCGCCAAACTCATCAAACTCCAATCGTCTGCGCGAGCTAGCAGAGCGTATGAATTGCCGTGCCTATTTAATCGACAATGCTAATGAAATGAACAGCAGTTGGTTAGACGGGGTGCAGAGTATTGGTGTAACGGCTGGCGCGTCAGCGCCTGAAGTGCTGATTCAAGAAGTGCTACAACAGCTACAGGATTGGGGCGGTGAATTGCCGAGCGAGCTGTCAGGGATTGAAGAAAATGTAACTTTTAGTCTGCCCAAAGCATTGCGGATTCCAGTAACCCAAGTTGGCAAGTAAGAATAAGCGTGCTTTGTACAGCGCATTAATTAGGTAAAGCCGAATGAAAAAACAGAAAAAAAGATTTGTACTGGCAGAGGCCACTGTTGATGAGATTAATAAACAATTGAAAGTCAATATGTTTGTGATTGTAGTGTTGGTATTCATGCTTTTTCTTAATATAGTGCAATTTATGAACAGTTACAGTCTTTTAATAGGTGGGCTCATTATTGTTGGGGTTATTCTATTATTTGTAATGGCTAAGAGCCGTACATTGCTTAATATGAGAAAGCAAACGCTTACCCAGTAAACGATAACAAGTACACAATAAAAAAAGGATAGTTATGTCAGCTTATTACAACTTTATAAAACGCGAACAACAAGAAGATGGCAGTAGCGTAGCGCACTATCAGCCCACCCAACATGCACAAGGCGCGTGGAATGAGCATGAGCAACATATGGCGCCAGCGACAGGCATACTCACCGCTGAGTTAAAAGGTTTTGTGCCACAAGCGAACATGCGCATTGCGCGTATTAGCCTAGATATTTTAGGGTTGATACCGCTTGATGATTTCACGATTACCACGCGCTGTATTCGTCCGGGTAAGACCATTGAGCTGATTGAGGCAGTCATGAGTAGTCGTGGCCGCGACGCCATTATTGCTCGTGCTTGGCGACTGATGACCCAAGATACCAGCGCGATTGCGGGGCTTGAGGATAAAAAATCCGTATATAAACCTGAAGATTTGCCAGCTTGGGAGGATATGAAAGGCTGGCCAGGCGGTTTTATTGAAAGCGTGCGTTTTGTGGCAGAACCAAACCGCCGCTCAGGTTGCGGTATGGTATGGGTAACCAATGATGTCGACATGATAGAAGGCGAGCCTACCGATGATATGGTACATCTATTGGGCATGGCTGATACCGCTAATGGCATCGTGCCACGCGTCGGTCTTGGTTTATCAAACTTAGAATGGATGTTCCCTAATACCGATTTGCAAATTCATATGCATCGTGCACCACAAGGGCGTTGGCTAGGTATTGAAGCCGTACAACAATACGGCGCTGATGGAATAGGGTTGACCAGTGCCGTATTGCATGATGAGCATGGACCTTTTGGTCGCAGTGAGCAGATTTTAACCATCCGTCCGATGCCGCGTTAATGCTAAGACCTATTGAGTAGGCAGCTCTTATTGTACTATCAAAATTGTCTTATCAAAAACCACCCTATGAATAAAACCTATAGTCAGTGAGAAGTAATATCGCTATATCACGTACTGCAGGTACCGTTTTTTCTTGCTTGCTGTGCCTACGCAGACAGAGGCTGCAAAAAAACTATACCCGCAGTATCGTAGCGTTTTTAAAGTATTTTAACTATTGTGGATAAGTTGAAAAACTAGTAATTCTGAAAAACAAAACGAAAGCATGTGATTAATTTATTATACAAATTGATGCTAATCAGTTGTAATAGCAATCAACAAGGCAACGATATTGCACTGACAGGTTATTATGCATAAAAACAGCCGTTTTTCAGAAAAAATGACAACTATTCTGGAGCTATTAATAGAAGCGTATTCAGAATAGAATTTATACTTTAATCCATTTGTTATTCAAAGGAGTATGATTTATGAGCAATGATATGAGCGATAAAAAATGTCCTTACGCACCGACCCAATTAACGATGGGAAATGGCGCACCAGTTGCCGATAATCAAAATAGTCTCACCGCCGGCAAGCGTGGACCATTATTGGCGCAAGATATTTGGCTTAATGAAAAACTAGGTAATTTCGTTCGTGAAGTGATTCCAGAACGCCGTATGCATGCCAAAGGCTCAGGTGCATTCGGTACGTTTACCGTGACTCATGATATTAGCAAATATACCCGCGCTGATATCTTTAATGAAGTGGGTAAGCAGACTGAAATGTTTGCGCGCTTTAGTACAGTAGCGGGCGAGCGCGGTGCTGCTGATGCCGAGCGTGATATTCGCGGTTTTGCGCTAAAGTTTTATACCGAAGAAGGTAACTGGGATATGGTGGGTAATAATACGCCGGTGTTCTTTTTACGTGACCCACGCAAATTCCCAGATTTGAACAAAGCGGTCAAACGTGATCCACGTACCAATATGCGCTCGGCGACCAATAACTGGGATTTTTGGACTTTGCTGCCAGAAGCATTCCATCAAGTGACCATCGTCATGAGTGATCGCGGTATTCCTGCCTCATTTAGAAATATGCATGGCTTTGGTTCACATACTTATAGCTTTTGGAATACAGATAATGAGCGTTTTTGGGTCAAATTCCATTTCCGTACTCAACAAGGTATTAAAAACTTAACCGACGCAGAAGCGGCAGAAGTAGTCGGTATGAACCGCGAAAGCAATCAAGAAGACTTGTATCAAGCGATAGAAAATGGCGATTTTCCTAAGTGGAAAATGTATGTGCAAATCATGCCAGAAGCTGAGGCTGATAGCGTTCCTTATCATCCATTTGATTTGACCAAGGTATGGCCAAAAGGCGACTATCCACTGATTGAAGTCGGTGAGTTTGAATTGAATAAAAATTCTGACAACTACTTTGCCGATGTTGAGCAAGCGGCATTTGCCCCAAGTAACTTGGTGCCAGGCATCAGCGTTTCTCCTGATAAAATGCTACAAAACCGCTTGGTGAATTACGCCGATGCCCAGCGCTACCGTGTTGGTGTCAATCATCAGCAAATCCCTGTGAATAAGCCGCGTTGCCCTGTGATGAGCAATCATCGTGATGGTCAAGGCCGTGTTGATGACAATTATGGTGGCCGTCCGCACTATGAGCCCAATAGCTTTAGCCAGTGGCAAGAGCAACCTGACTATGCTGAGCCGCCATTAAAGATTAATGGTGATGCGGCGTACTATGATTTCCGTGAAGACGATAGCGATTATTTCAGCCAACCGCGCGCGCTCTTTAACTTAATGAGTGCTGAGCAGCAACAGGTGCTGTTTGAAAACACGGCTGGCAACTTGTCGGGTGTGCCTGACTTTATTCAGTATCGTCATATTCGCAACTGCAACTGGTGTGAACCTGCTTACGGCGCAGGCGTGGCCAAAGCCTTAGGTGTAACCGTAGAAGAGGCTATGGCTGCCCGCGAAACTGATCCAGCTGGTCATTTACCTAGCTGCTTATAATTTATAAATTTTATAAGACTGTCTCTATTAAAAACTTATTTTTGTCAAAAAACACCGTTCTAGAAAACTAGAGCGGTGTTTTTGATTGAATTATGTCTTTGATCTTGAAATTTTCTGCTACGCCCCTATTAGTATAAACAGCTTAGCGGTATTCAAAATGATACCAAACCCAAAAAGTACGATTAGCTGTGTCAAACTCGCTTAGTCTACCGTGCGTAGTACTTGCACTTGTTTTCCTTGCTATTCTAATTTTTGTGAATGGTATTACGCTTCTCTGATATTTATTAGAGTAAGTTTGGTTTGATTGCTGTTATTTTATAATAAGTTTCTAATACAAATTAACGGAGTTTTTTATGAGTGAACAGACCCAAGTGGATGGTAAAAACCCTGAATTAAAAAAACATACCTTTGAAGCTGAAGTGGCGCAACTACTGCATTTAGTGACGCATTCGCTATATTCTAATGCCGATATCTTCGTGCGTGAGCTGGTCTCTAACGCCTCGGATGCTTGCGATAAACTGCGCTTTGAAGCGACCAATGATGACAGTCTTTATGAAAACGATGGCGAGTTAAAAATTCGCATTGCCGTCGATGAAGACGCCAAAACCATTACCTTTACCGATAATGGCATTGGAATGAATGAAACCGATGCGATCGAAAACCTAGGCACGATTGCCAAATCTGGTACCAAAGCATTCTTAGACAAATTGTCTGAATCACAAAAGCAAGATGGTCAATTAATCGGCCAGTTCGGGGTTGGTTTCTACTCCGGGTTTATCGTTGCTGATACCATTAGCGTTGAATCACGCAAAGCGGGCGAGCCTGCCGATAAAGGCGTGCGCTGGGTATCAGACGGCACAGGCAGCTTTACCGTTGAGCCTATCAGCAAAGACACGCGCGGCACTGCCATTACCTTGCATCTAAAAGAAGAGTATTCTGCAGGCGAAGACAGCTATCTCGATCGCGGCAAAATCAAGGGCTTAGTCAATAAATATTCAGATCACATCAGCTTACCGATTCAGATGCGTAAAGAGGTTTGGCAAGAAGATGAGGCTGAGGAAGGCGACGACGCTGAAAATGCCGCACCAGCTAACGGTCAAATGGTTCTGACTGACGAATGGGAAACCATTAACAAAGCCAGCGCACTATGGACACGTTCAGCATCTGAGATCGAAGATGACGAATATATCGACTTTTATAAAAACATTAGCTATGACATGGACGCGCCGCTCACATGGACCCATAACCGTGTAGAAGGCCGTGTACAGTATACTCAGCTGTTATATATCCCTACAAAAGCACCTGCCGATTTATATACTCGTGAGCAGCAACATGGTTTGAAATTATACGTCAAACGCGTCTTTATTATGGATGAAGCTGAGCAATTATTGCCGATGTACTTGCGCTTTGTAAAAGGGGTGATTGATTCCGCCGACTTGCCATTGAACGTCAGCCGTGAGCTATTACAAGAATCACGTGATGTGAAATCTATCCGCGATGGTAACGCCCGTCGTACTTTAACCTTGCTAGCAAGCCTTGCCAATAGCGAAGACAGCGACAAGCAAGAAAAGTTCGCCCAGTTTTATAGCGAGTTTGGCGATGTCATCAAAGAAGGTCTAGGCGAAGACATGGGCAATCAAGAACGTATTGCCAAACTGCTTCGTTATGCAACCAGCACTCAAGATGGCGAAACAACCAGCTTTGAAGACTACAAAGGTCGTATGAAAGAAGGGCAAAAAGCCATCTATTATCTAACCGCTGATAATCTAGCGGCAGCAAAGAATAGTCCGCAACTTGAGCTGTTCAAAAAGAAAGGCATCGAAGTTATCCTGATGACCAGCCGTGTCGATGAATGGGCGATGAACTTTTTAACCTCATTCGATGAGACACCACTGCAAAACATCGCCAAAGGTGCGGTAGACTTGGGCGACTTGCAAGACGAAGAAGAGAAAGCAGAAGCTACAAAAGCTGAAGAGACACTAAAACCAGTGGTGGATAAACTCAAAACGGCTTTAGGTGAACGCGCCAAAGACGTGAAGGTATCGACGCGTTTGGTTGATAGTCCTGCCTGCTTGGTCGTTGGTGAAGGTGAGCTGTCGCCACAAATGATTCAGATGCTGAAACAAATGGGTCAAGATGTACCAGAAAGCAAGCCCACGCTTGAGGTCAACCCAGATCATCCACTGATTAAAAAGCTTGAAAGTAGCGAGCAGTTCGATGATTTGGCTCAAGTAATTTTTGACCAAGCGTTGCTAGCAGATGGTGGTCAATTGGAAGATCCTGCTGCTTATCTTAAGCGCGTTAATGAGTTGTTGATGAGATAATATTCAACACGCCCTAGTATTTAATAAAAAAGGAGGTCTTTAGTCTAAGGCCTCCTTTTTTTATAGGTTTAAGAGGGTTTTTTAAGTGAATTTTACAAATCAGCCTTATCCTCTTGACCGACAATCCGTTACAATCGCGATAGATTAGCGGGCTAAACTATTAAATCGTACTTCTCGCTTTTCAACCCTATTTTATCGTGAATTAATTACAATATTTATATCAATATGCCTTATAAAAATGTTCATCTAAGACATAAAAAAGTACTGATATCGAAATATTTTATCATTGATTTACTTTATTTCTATCGACTGGCTAGAGGTCTAAGTCTTTGTCACTTGCGTCGTTAAAAACTGTATCGCTTCAGCGTTTTTCGCTCAATTTCGCTGCCAATATCATTGCAACCTTATGGATGCTGGTCGGATCGACGCGTGCATTTTCTTGGGTCAAGCCCACCTTTATTCAGTTTGCTGTCTTTGCATTATTAGCACTCGGTAGTAATGTGCTGTTTTCTTTTTTGGCTGCTGAACACGGCAGCATCTTTAATGAGCAAGGATTGGTCAGCTATTTAATCTGGCCAATGATTATTCTATTGGGCGGTATTATTTTGGCACGGCGCGCGGGCAATCAAGCGCTGGTTTTTGTGCCCGTAGTACTGTGGTTAGTCGCCGATACATTATCGGCATTGCTACAAAGCTTGGTACAGTTTTTAGGTAGTTATGGTTGGTTGCCGGGCTGGAGCTATTCGTTTTTACCTATCCTGTTCCTCGTGCTGTTCTTATGGCAGACCTTAGCACTATTATGGATATTTTTCCGTCGCCTGCGTATCTCATGGTGGGAGCGGGTGATTGTATTGATAGGTGCGGTGGCACTGTTGACAATCTGGCAGCGTAATGTCGCTGATCAGCCAATTTTTAAGCAGATTCCTGTAGAGTCTGTATTAGAGGAGGCGGCACTGTATGAGCAGCCGCGTCTGCTACAGCAAGCATTAAATAGCATTGATTCGAGTACCGATGGCAAGACCGATTGGTATTTTATGGGTGTTGCTGGCTTCTCTGATCAAAACGTTTTTCGTTCTGAAATTAATAAAGTACGTGAATTGTTTGATGTGCGTTTTGGCACCAGTGGGCGCTCTTTAGCATTGATTAACAATACTTATAGCTGGCTTGATGAGCCAGTCGCCACCAAGACCAGTGTTTTACGAGGTTTAAAACGCATTGGTCAGCAGATGAATGCCGATGAAGATGTATTGATGCTGACGCTATCCTCACACGGTAATGAAGATATCATTCAATTGGCAAATCCTCCGCTTGCAATGGAAAATTTGGATGCCGCATGGCTACGTGAAGCGTTAGATGCGTCAGGTGTCCGCTGGCGAGTGATCGTGGTTTCAGCCTGTTATTCAGGCTCATTTATCGACGAATTGGCGTCTCCAACCACAGTAATAATTACGGCTTCAGCCGCTGATAAAATGTCGTTTGGCTGTACCAATACCGCGGAGATGACCTATTTTGGTCAGGCATTTTTTGCAGAGAGCTTACGTGAAAACACCAGTTTTTCTGCCGCTTTTAAAGATGCCGCTTATCGAGTACAAGAGCGCGAGCTTTACATGGGTTTTGAGCCCTCAGAGCCGCAAATGGTTATCGGTAGTTTAATGGAAACAGCCCTGCCAGCGTTTGAGCAAGTGTTATTTGATAAAACTCTACCATCAGTCGCCAGCATCAAGAACGATACTGCTTCTACCTCTGCCTCTATTAATATTGGTCCCGATACGGACTCAAAGGCTTCTATAGATATCGATAGCACCCCCTAAGAGTTTCTTAACCATAGATGTTTCCCAATCGCAGGTATCTCTTATGAGCCGTCGTGTATTTTATTTAGATAAAAGGAATGTCACTTATGAATAATTCTTATAATCACAGTTTGTCTGCCAGTAGCCAACTGACACAAAAAAGTGTCAATCGCTGCTTTGATGGTGAACAGCATTATTATAGCCACGAGTCGACCTCTACTAAGACGCCAATGACCTTTAGTGTTTATCTGCCAGATGAGGCGCTCGCTGGTCGTCGCTGTCCTGCGATTTTATACTTATCAGGTCTCACTTGTAATGCCGACAACGTCACTCATAAAGCGCATTTTCAGCAGAAATGTAGTGAGCTTGGTGTCATATTTATTGCCCCTGATACTTCTCCTAGAAGTGCTGGTGACAGTGATAGCAATGACAGCGGTAATAATAGCCATGACGTGCCCAATGACGAACGCTATTTTGTTGGGCAGGGTGCCAGCTATTATGTCGATACGACGCAAGCGCCTTGGGCAGAAAACTTTAATATACAGAGTTACATCGTCGATGAATTATATGATTTGCTACGTTCAGAGTTCCCGATTGATACTATCGGTATCACAGGGCATTCGATGGGTGGTCATGGAGCACTATTATTGGGCTTTAAATTCCCAAGTAAATTTGTCAGCGTTTCAGCGCTATCACCAGTATGCGCTGCCAGTGAGTCAGCTTGGGGGCAGGCCGCCTATACAGAATACTTCGGCGATGATAAGTCGCTATGGTCGCAAGCAGATGCCTCGAAAGTGATTGAAACAGTCGGTCAGCAGTATTCGAGCATTTTGGTCGACCAAGGCGCTGCTGACAACTTCTTAGCAGAAGGACAGTTGCAAACATCCAAACTACAACAAGCTTGTGAAAAGGCCAAGCAGCCCTTAACATTACGTTATCAGGCGGGACACGACCACAGCTATTATTTTATCCAAACCGTGATTGGCGATCATATCGAACATCACTGGCGTATGGCGCAGATAAGCTAAAACCATTATATAAGCTGACAGCCTGATAGATAAACTGACAGACGGTTACGCTGATTGTCCAACCACGCTTATTTTTTGGTATAAAATAAAGCTTAGTGGGAAAGAGATTGGTTGGAAACCGTTTGTCATATTTAAAGGTAAGACTTTTATGATAAGTAATTTGACAGCGCAAGTAAGTACTGGTTCAACTCACAGAGCGCAAGCGACTCAATCATCGCTTAACACTATGCAGGCTGATATGACTGCGGCTTTAAAAAATAAGCAGCAAAATAGTATGGCGCAACAAGGTAACTCAAAGTCAGAGGCTACTCACGAAAAATCAACTCAGGCAACTACTGATAGATCGCTCGATGCCGCGCAACTATCAAGAGTAATCGAGATGGCGTGGGAAGACAGAACGCCGTTTGACGCGATAGAGCATAGCTATGGTTTCAATGAGTCTGGGGTTATCAAGCTTATGCGTCAGCAGCTAAAGCCATCATCTTTCCGCTTATGGCGTCAGCGTGTCACTAGCCGTGCCACCAAACATCAAGCCAAACGAAGTTTTGATGTCGGCCGCGCTTATTGTAAAACCCAGTATAAGCCGCGCTAGTTGTTTAAGCTTAGTTGTTTAGGTCTGGTTATTTAAACATAGCATTAGCACGTTATAATATTGGTATTTCTCTTATTTAGGACTGACTATCCTATTATCGTATGGCTTTTATTTAGAACTGACTATGGTGTCGGCACTAACGATAAATCTACTTTTATTAACTCTTTATATAAACCTCAATCAGGTAGCTCAATTATGAATAGCCCTTCTAAACCATATTTAATCGCCCCTTCTATTTTATCAGCTGATTTTGCGCGTTTAGGCGAAGAGGTTGAAAAGGTACTAGAGTCGGGTGCCGATGTGATTCATTTTGATGTAATGGACAATCATTACGTGCCCAACCTGACGTTTGGTAGTATGATTTGTAAAGCGCTGCGAGATTATGGCATTGATGCACCAATCGATGTACACCTTATGGTTAGCCCCGTTGATAGTATGATTGAGCAGTTTTTAGAAGCAGGTGCGAGCATCATCACTTTTCATCCAGAAGCCAGCGGCCATGTCGATCGCTCTTTGCAGTTGATTAAAGATGGCGGGGCAGAGTGCGGTTTGGTCCTGAATCCAGCAACGCCGCTACATTATTTAGATTATGTGATGGATAAAGTGGATCAAATCTTACTGATGAGTGTCAATCCAGGCTATGGTGGTCAGTCGTTTATTGAAGGCACTTTAGATAAAGTGCGCCAAGTCCGTCAGCGTATCATTACCAGTGGTCGCCCTATCAGATTAGAAGTCGATGGTGGTATCAAAGCCAGTAATATTCGCGCGATTGCCGAAGCGGGTGCTGATATGTTCGTCGCTGGTTCAGCCATATTTAACCAAGAAGACTATAAGTCTGCTATCGATGCCATGCGTGTAGAGCTGGCATTGGCTAATGGGCATTAACAGCCATTACATTGAATAATCATTATATAATGTTAAGATATTTTATATAACGATGTGCAGCCATGTACAACGATAAGTCATGTAAAGGTGAAATATGGACACGAAAAAACCAATTAACTCGTCAATACCGCCTGAAGCAGTAAACAGTCCTGAGCAACCCCTTCAGAATGAGCCAAAAAAGCCTAGCTTAGTCCCCAAAGGTATTACCATTGGGCTGGCTGTTTTTGCGCTTGTACTCAGTCTTGCAGGTTATGGCTTTCGTTTGATGGTGGGTGATGACACTGGTGAAGTATTACGCCACGCTGTGGTCATTGTACCGGCATTTATGATTGGTATTCCCCTGTTTTTTTGGATCGGCTCACGTGTGCTCAACAAGGTCAAAGGTATGCATATAGAAAGCTGGAATGCCATTAGTTTGGGCTACTTGACCGCTTGTATCTCGATGCTTTGGTTGATGGGAACTTACAGTTAGTCCTATGCCAGCTAATCTGCTATTTTTGAAGATTAAAGCAAATTGCTAGCGAAATTATCTCCCATCAGGAATTTATTATTCATTAATAAGTGACGCTACTATCGCGTGACTGGAATTTTACATGCGAATCATACCAACCAAAATTGCCAATATCATTTATCCAAAAGACCTACCAAATGGCTTATTTACTAGCTTGATTATAGCTTGTTTGCTGTTAGGACTGGCCTCACTGCGTAACGGTACAGATTTACAAGGTTGGCTCAATGTTATCGAAAACTGGCTGCTTATGCTGCTCATATTCCCTACCGCTACGGCGGCGGTTGCCTTACCTTTCAAATACCGTGACCCGACGTTAGAGCTAAAGCTCATGTACTATCTTGGTATGTTTGTTGCCTTTTTATTTACTATGGCAAAACTGCGCTATTGGCGTTAATCCGTGATACGTTTTTATGTAGTCGATACGGTTAAATATCGGTTTTGCAAAAGACTTATATGACAGCACTTGAATTGTAGGCTTAAAGCGTCCATTGTATGAATAAGAACGTTTTGCCCGCATGACTGTAGGATGATAGCTGTGATACATTAGATTATAAGGTTTTACAGGTATGAAACGGGATAATAAGGAAAAAATTGATGCCATACGATATTGATAATGAAATAGAAGTAGATAACGACAGTGCTGACCAGTTTGCAGGATTTGCTAAAGAAACCACGCTTGAGCTGGTGGAAGCAGAGGATGGCAGATTGCTCTTACGTGACGCTGAACAAGATGAAGCGCCGCTGATGACCATTGATTTTTCTGAAAAGCTCAAAGAGATATTAGGCAGTGATACCCAAGCGATTGGTCAGCATATGATTCATGCGGCGATTCAGGTCATCATGCAAAAGCAAATGAGTCAATGGCACGCGCATGTCTATGATAAAGAGCCAACGCATTATAGTTAATATTTAGTCTATCTAATAATAACAGACACTTAAAATCGCGCGCATAAAAAAGGGTATATCAATGGATATACCCTTTTTTATTGCAAATAGTTTGTTTATAGAAAGTATCTATAAAAATAGTTTCTATAGATAATAGCAACTATTTGATTTTAGCTTCTTTAAAGATCACGTGCTGGCGTACTTTTGGATCAAACTTTTTGATTTCCATTTTGCCAGGCATAGTGCGCTTGTTTTTGGTAGTGGTGTAGTAATAGCCAGTACCAGCAGTTGATACTAATTTAATTTTATCTCTCATGATAGCTTTCCTGTAAATGAGGGGTCTTCAAACGATAGGTACGGATCTAAAGTATTCAGTTGCCACAAATAATGTAGCAGAAAAGCAGCTTAAACGACGAAGATGTTCGAGGGCTTAAGCTGCCAGTCTTAACTTATACTTTTTGACCTTGTGCGCGTAGATCCGCTAACACTTTATCGATACCAAGTTTGTCAATGGTGCGCATACCTTTGGTAGACACACGTAGACGTACAAAACGATTTTCAGACTCTACCCAAAAACGATGGTTATGAAGGTTTGGTAGAAAGCGACGACGGGTTTTGTTGTTTGCGTGCGAAACATTATTACCCACCATAGGGCGCTTTCCAGTCACTTGGCAAACTCGAGACATGGCGAACTCCTAATCTATGAGGTATGAGTTTTTCTCATACCAGTCTGGGCAAGTTGCACGTTTTTGCGGCATGGACACAGCAAGCGGCAAGCTTTGCACCAAACAAAACTATATGAAGGTTGAGCTGGTATGACTGTCATCTAAAGGCAAATAACAGGCTGACCAATTCAGAAAATTTTAAAGCCGACATTTATACCATAAAAGAGAGGGATACTCAAATATTTTTATGATTATTGTTGGTTTAAAGGACAGCCATTATACCTTGAAATGAGCCCGCTATGTTGTTGATTATTTAATAGTAAAGATTAATTTTTAGTTGTAAGTTATAACAAAAGTTAGTAAAGTTGCTGTTATATATTTAATACAATCTGTTAATATAACTGGCATTACTGTAAATCTATG